>NZ_JAXMIH010000030.1 GCF_034366625.1 Prosthecobacter sp. | reverse complement strand
GAGCTGGACTGAGGCGACGAAGGAGCTGGCCATCCACTCCGCCTACGTCGAGTCCGTCGTCGGTAATTCGATCACCGTGGGCGATGTGGGAGCCGTCCCCGAGCCCAGCCGTGCGCTGCTGGCACTGGCCGGTCTGGGTGGTGTGGCCCTGCGCCGCAGGCGGAAGCAGGCGGTGTAGTCATTCGCGCATCAGCATCGACTCAAGAATCACCCAGGTGCGGGCCGCAGTGCCCGCACTTTTTTGTGACAGCAGCCCCAGAAGGTAAACCACAGAGGCACGATGGACATAGAGGTCTGAAAAGACCCTGAATGGAAATCTCTGTGTCCATCGTGGTTCGCTTCGCGGCTTCGCAGCTGTGGTTAAATTCATTTTTCCTCTCCACGGTGGCGGATTCATCGAATCAGGGGAATCAGCATTCCTGCTCGAGGCATGCTGCACCGGTCAGAATGTTTCAGGCTAAATTATAAACCTTAATTTAGTATATCATCTTAACCCATGGATCAGAGTGTTTGTTGTATTTTCCATATGATTCCACTCCCTGCTGCCCCTTGCCCTTCACCCCGTCTGAGTTCACGCCATCGCACGCCCTTGGCGTCCTACCTCACCGGCGCTCTTGGCACGGCAGCCGTGCTTGGCTCATCGCAGGTGCAGGCGGCCATCGTCTATTGGAATCCCACCGACGTCAGCACCAGCACCGGCATGGTTGACTTCAGCATGACTTCGGGGGCGGCCGGAGATTCTTTGTTCGACTTCGACAATTCGGGTGAGTTTCGGCTGTTTGGCGGCCAGCCGAACTACACATTTATGCTGCCAAGCAGTTATAGCTACAGCGCTGTCGAGCTGTCCAGTAATCGGCTGCTTCGGCTCAACCTTGGTGATTCAATCGGCTCGAATTTGGCATTTAACTCAAGTTGGCTGTACTTTGACAATCGTAACAGCGCTGGCCATCCGTGGAACACGAACTTGGACGGCACCACGGGCTATATTGGTCTGCGCTTCCAAATCGGCAGCCAGGACCATTTCGGCTGGGCGCGGATCACCTATGATGATGCCACCACCGACCATCTCACCCTGCACGACTTCGCCTATGAGAGCGCGGCCAACACCGGCATCCTGGCCGGCGCGGGCGCGGCGGCGGTGCCCGAGCCCAGCCGTGCGCTGCTGGCACTGGCCGGTCTGGGCGGTGTGGCCCTGCGCCGCAGGCGGAAGCAGGCGGTGTAAGCCTCCGCTCCGCAGCATCAACTCAACAACACCCAAGTGCGGGCACCTCTGGTTGTTCAGGCATGGGATGAACTGTCAGGTCTTGGATAAAAGTGGCAGAAAAGAACTGAGTTGTCCGAATGGGATTTGATGGCAATCTTGGCCTCATGAACGCCGCAACACTGCCCGCCATCGCAGGCCTCAGTCTGGAGGAGAAATGGAGCCTCGCGGTCGAACTTTGGGATGAGGTGGACGAGCGGCAGGCGGAACTGCCGACGAATCCTGCCATCCTGAAGATCGTGGAGCAGCGCTTTGCGGAATTTGAGCGTGACCCGAGCACAGCGATGACGCTGGAGCAGTTCAAACGTCACTTTCAACTGCCGTGAACCTGAGTGAGATCGTGCTCCTGCAAGGGGCGCAGAGTGATGTACTGAGCATCTACGCCGTGCAGGGCGAGCGGATTTATCAGCGGGTCGATCACGCGCTGGGGATTTTACGCTTGTTCCCGGAAGCCGGGCCGCCGCAAAGCGGCGGGCGCATCCGGCGGCTCGTGGTCACCAAGACGAACTTTGGCATCTTTTACACCGTGTCGGGAAAACGGGTGTTCGTCGGCGCGGTGATGGATCTTCGGCAATCCGAGGAGACGATCGGGCGCAGACTCCGGGAGTTGTGAGCGCTTCCTGCGCCGCCGCCGGAAGCAGGCGGCGTAAGCCTCCGCACTTCAGCATCGACTCAACAATCACGAGGGTGCGGGCAGCAGTGTCCGCACTTTTTTATGACCTAGACCCGGAAGAACTTCACCACAGATGCACGATGAACACAGAGGTCTGAAAAAAGCTCCTGATCAGAAATCTCTGTGTCCATCGTGACTCTGTGGTTAAAATCATTTTTCTTTCCATGCCTGAAACCTCACACCCCAAACCCAAACTCCTCCTTGTCGGCTGGGACAGCGCGGACTGGAAGATCATCCAGCCGCTGGTCGATGCCGGGCAGATGCCTGCGCTGCAGCGCCTGCTCGAACAAGGCACCTCGGGCAATCTGACCACGCTGGACCCGCAGCTCTCGCCGATGCTCTGGACGAGCATCGCCACCGGGAAGCATGCGTATCATCATGGCGTGCCGGGTTTTACGGAGGTGAATGAGGCAGGCCAAGTGGTGCCGGTCTCGGCAGCGACACGTCGTTGCAAGACGGTGTGGGAGATGCTGGGCGAGCGCGGACTCAAATCCCATGTGGTGAGCTGGTTCGCCACGCAGGGAGAGCAGCATCCGCAGGGCTGCATCGTCTCGAACTTGTACAACAGCTTCAAGCACCAGGAAGACGCGCCGGAAGACTGGCCCAAGCCCGCGCCGGGCACTTACTGGCCGGAAGACCTCGCCGAGCATCTCAACGAGCGCCGCGTGAGCCCCTGGGACATCGATCCTGATGAAGTCCTGCGCTTGTTCGTGCCGGATGCGCCGTCGATTGATCAAGCCAAGGACAAACGCCTCTGGCATCTCGCGGAACGGCTCGCGGAAGCCAGCAGCGTCCACTCTGCCGCGTGCTGGCTGATGGAAAACCGGCCCGACTGGGACTTCACGGCCATCTATTACCGCGCCATCGACGAGATCTGCCACGAGTTCATGCCCTTTCACCCGCCGCAGATGCCGGGCGCGCCGGATGCTGACTTCGCGCTTTACAAGGACGTGGTGAACAGCGCTTACCGCTTTCACGACCTGCTGCTGGCCCGCCTGATGCAGATCGCCGGTCCTGACACCGCGCTCATGCTGGTCAGCGACCACGGCTTCCACAGCGATCACCTGCGGCCCACCTTCACGCCGCGTGTTCCCGCCGGCATCACCGTGTGGCATCGCCCCCAGGGCATCTTTGCCGCCGCCGGGCCGGGCTTCAAACAGGACGCGCTGATCTACGGTGCCCGTCTGCTCGACGTAACACCGACGATCCTGAGCTACTTCGATCTCCCCGTCGGCCAGGACATGGAAGGCCGCGTGCTGCGTGAGGCGTTTGAAGAAGCCCCGGACGTGAAGACGATTCCGACCTGGGAAAGCGCCTCCAAGCCCCATCCCTCTCAAGCATCCCAGCTCACCGACGCCGACAACAAGGCGCTGCTGCAGCAGTTCGTCGATCTCGGCTACATCAACGAGATCTCCGACGACCCCGGCGAAGCCGCTGAGGAAACGAATCGCGAAAACACCTGGAACATGGCCCGCGCCTGCATGGACACCGGCCGCCACGAGCAGGCCCTGCCGATGCTGGAGGACATTTATCATCGCTATCCCGAGCGGCTCGATTACGCCCAGGTGCTCGCCCGCTGCTACCTGCGCCTCGGCTTGTTGAACGAGGCAGAACAGACTGTCGCGGCCATCCTGGCAGGTTTCGGCGACAAAACCGCCGCGCACATGATCCGCGCCAACATCGCCATCGAGCGCAAGCAGCCCGCGCAAGCACTGGAGCACCTTGCCATCATCGCCGCAGAGCGTCCGCGTGATCTCGCCTACCTGAGCCTGCGCATTGAGGCGCTGCTCAAACTGCACCGCTGGGAGGACTGCCAGCAGACCTGCCACACCACGCTGGAGGTCGATCCGCACAATGCGCTGGCCCACATCGGCCTCGCGCGCTCCGCACTGCATCTCGATCAGCCGGAAGACGCTGTCGATTACGCGCTGGCGGCCACCGGCTTCCAGTACGGCAATCCGCGCGGCCATTTCCTCCTCGGCGTCGCCTTGGTCACGCTGAAGCAGTGGAACGCCGCCTCTCAGGCCCTCAGCCTCGCCACACAGCTCGCGCCGCATTTTTACCCCGCGTGGCATTACCTCGCTACGGCGTTGCGCGGCCAAGGAAACACGGAAGCCGCCGAAGGAGCCCTCTTGAAACTCAAACTGCTCCGCAGCGAGCACCGCAAGGCCGAGCAGGAGCGCACCGAGCGCGTCCGCCGCGAGAGCGCCGCCCGCGTGCCCGCTCTCGCGGCTGAAGGAAAACGCCGTCTTGAAGAAAAGCGCGAACGCGCAGCCGCCAGCAAGAGCGACATGCCTGCGGACCAGGAGTTCGTGCTCGTCAGCGGCCTGCCCCGCAGCGGCACCAGCCTCATGATGCAGATGCTCCGCGCTGGCGGCATGGAACTCATGCACGATGGCAAACGCGAGGCCGACATCGACAATCCCGAAGGCTACTGGGAGTGGGAGGACATCAAGAACCTGCCCAAACGCCCGTTGCTCATCGAGCAGGCCCACGGCAAGGCCACCAAGGTCATCAGCGCCCTGCTGCCGAACCTGCCGCCGAAGCACAAGTACAAGATCATTTTCATGACGCGTCCCGTGCAGGAGGTCGTCGCCAGCCAGTGGCAGATGCTCGAGCACAAAGGCACGAATCCCAAGACCGAGCGCGCGCATCTCGAAACCGCGCAGCAAAAGCACGCGCTCGACATACTTGTCGTCCTGCGCAAACACACGCGCGTGAGCCTGCTGGAAGTCGATTACCCCGCCCTCGTCCGCGATCCTCAAGTCGGAGCCGCGCTCATCGCCGATTTCCTCGGTGAAGGCCGCCTGCCACGACATCAGGCGATGCCTGCCGTTGTGAACCCACAGCTTCATCGTCAGCGCAGCATCTGAACGCCAGGGCAGGAATCATCACGCTTAAATCGTTACATTTACGTCACAAAAACTCAGAAAAGCAGAGGCTGATCGGGGGAATCGCCCTGGGTGCGTGAGCGGCGTTTGCGGGGAGCGTTGTCGTCGTGCGTCATCTCCTCTTCGATCACAGGAGCGGCACCCATAGCCGGTTCCGGCGGGGTGAATTCCGGGGAGTCGGCGGTGACTGGAAGCGTTTCAAAATGCGTTACATCGTCAGCGTCGAAGGCCTGCAATTCATGCATGATATTTTGACTGGTCTCCAGTGGTTTATTCTGTGTTTCAACGTTTTTCACGGGAGACTCTTTGGGCGTTAACACCGGCTCATAACGTAACGCTTTAGCAACGATTTCCACCTGACGCGCCAGCTTGCGTTTCCGATGCACGGCGACGCGCTGGGCAGTGAGGGCGCGGACCTTGGCGAGACCGCCATTGTGGCGGTCGAGGTTCTTCAAACCGAGCTTTCCGTCCCCTTCCACGAGCCAGCCGCAGACCACAAGGGCGGCGGCGAAGCCTTTGCGGCCGACGAGCTTGTCGATGAACTCTTTGGTAACGCCCAAATCGTTTGCCGGGGCGCGATTCACCTCCACCCAAGACCAGAGGCGGACGAGTTTGCCGAGCACGGCGTCGGCGTCCATGCGGAGGGTGGTGGCGATGGCGCAGATCTCCGGTTTGTCCGGCGTGGCGGTTTCGATTTTGATCCAAGGGCGACGCATGCCCGATCTTTGGCGAGGAATGCCCGGACGGCAAGTGAACGCAGAGAGCGTTACATTGAACAGGCATGGAGAGGCAACGCTCCGGCGGCGTTGCCGACTACGCAGACACATGGGGAAGTCTGCCCTCCGCACGTTAGAAGCTCATGGGGATCTGCGAGGCTTCGACGGCGAGGGCGGGCGGGATGACGCGGCGGAAGTCGTCGAGGGAGACAGGCTTGGTGAGGAAGGCGTTCATGCCACACTCGCGGCACTCCTCCTTGACGCCGGTGAGGGCGTGGCCGGTCATGGCGATGATGGCGGGCTGGTGCTTGAGCTGGAAATTGCCACGGATGCGGCGGGTGGCCTCGACACCGCCCATGACGGGCATCTGGAGATCCATGAAGACGATGTCGTAGCTGTTCTGGGCGACCATGCTGACGGCCTCCTCGCCGTTGTTGGCGATGTCCATCTTGGCGTAGCCGAGACGCTGGAGGAGCATGGTGGCGATCTTCTGATTCAAGGGCTGATCCTCGACGAGGAGGATGCGCGCGGGGTTTTGGCTGGCGAAGTTATCGACCTCGGCTTTGGCGACCTTGGCGATGGCGCGGTTGGTGGAGCTGGAGACCTGCGCATCGTGACCGCCAGCAGCGGAACGTGCGGCACCTTGATCGGACATGAAGATGGCCGGAGGAGCGGGCGTGTCGAGGACGGAGGGCGTGGCAAAGCTGGCGGCCAGGGGCTGGAAGAAGGTCTGGGGGGGAACCTGCATCTGGGGCGGCTGCATTTGATGCAGCATGGGGGTGCTGGCGGGACGCAGGACGGGCATACCGGGCGGTGTGAGCATGGGAGCGATGGCGGGGACGTGAGCCATGGCGACGGGCGTGGTGATGACACGCCGCGGCATGCGGTAGAGCTCGGCCATGGTGCGCAGCAACTCGCGCCGCTTGAGGGGCTTGGAGAGGCGGCTGTGGCGGCTGCCCGGGGGCGGGGCGCAGCGCTCGCGGTCGAGCTTCGCGCTGGTGATGGGCATGATGGTGATGATGGCGGTGCCGCGGACGGCGGCGGCATTCAGCAGCGGCAGGGCCTCCTCATGGCGCAAGCGTGAGACATCGAGGATGAAGAGTCCGGCCTCCTCCAGGACGTGGCCGAGTTCCTCCAGGGAGCGTTCGCGCAGGATGTTCACGGTCATGCCCCACTGCTGGAGCGACTGATTGAGCACCTGGAGGGTGGTGGGATGCGCGCTGTACACGGTGACGGGGCGGCTTTTGACGACATCCATCCAGGCGATCTCCTCCTCGCGCGATTCATCATCGGGGGCGACGACGAGCGGCACCTCGAAGAAGAAGTCGGAGCCCTTCCCTTCCTCGCTGACGACGCTGATCTCACCGTGCATGAGTTTGACGAGTTTTTTGGAGATGGCGAGGCCGAGGCCGGTGCCGCCATACTTGCGGGTGGTGGAGGTGTCGGCCTGGTTGAAGGCCTGGAAGAGCTGGCCGATTTTTTCCGCCGGGATGCCGATACCGGTGTCGCGCACGGAGAAATGGAGGAGGGTCTGGTCGCCCTGCGGGGTCTGGCGGGAGACCTGACGGACGAGGATGAGGATCTCGCCGCGTTCGGTGAACTTGATGGCGTTGCCGACGAGGTTGACGAGGATCTGCTTGATGCGCTGGAAGTCGCCCATGACCTTGCGCGGCAGGGCGGTGTCGATGTGGACGTTGAGCTCGATGTTTCTCTCGGCGGCCTTGTGGGAGAAGACATCGGTGGTCTCGCTGAGAAGTTTTTCGATGTCCAAGGGCAGTTTTTCGATGTCCATCTTGGCAGACTCGAGCTTGGAGAAGTCGAGGATGTCATTGATGACATGGAGGAGGGACTCGCCGCTGGAGCGGATCATGCGCACGAGTTCCTCCTGCTCGTCATCGAGACCCATCTCGATGAGCAGGCTGGTGGTGCCGATGATGCCATTCATCGGCGTGCGGATTTCGTGGCTCATGTTGGCGAGGAAGTTGCCCTTGGCGGCGGTGGCGGTCTCGGCCTGGCGCTTGGCGGCCTCGTACTCGATGAGGAGGGCATGCTTGCGATGATCCTCCTCCTGTACGTGGGTGATCATCGCATTAAACTCCTCCTGAACAAGGTCGAGATCGTCGCGGCCACGGGCGGGGACGCGGATGTTGAGATTACCGGAGCGCATGGCGCGGAAGGCCTCCACGAGGGCGCGTGTTTTCCGGGTGATGCGCGTGCCAATGATGTAGAAGCTGAACACCGCGAGGGCGAGACCGGCACAGCCGCCGAGAATGGGCACCATGAGGCGCTGGGTGTTGAGCAGATGGCGCAACTGCACCAGCGGCTGGCGGGCGATGAACGCACCGGCGACATGGCCGTCACGGCTGTAAAGCGGGGCGGCGCTGATGAGCCAGTGGTCGGCCCCGTTGATCTCCAGAGACCGGCTGTCGCTGGTGTCATCCATCACGAGGGAGCTGCCCGCCATGACGCGGTAGATGAGATTATCCATGTGAGCCGGGGAGGGCTCCTCAATGATGCACTTCTGGCAGATGGGCAGGATGGCGATGGGCGGGGATTTCGCCACGGGCAGCCCCCCTGCTCCGGCGGCAGCCTGACGAGGCGCGACGACCTCGACCTGCAAGCCGAGATTTTGTAGCGCAGGCGGGATGTCCACCGTCTGCAGGCGCATGCGCATGCGGGTTTCATTCTCCCAGTTCAAGGGTGCCACGCCGGTGATCTCCGGCTCGGTGAGCGCCTGACGGTTCAACTCCATCTGCCCGGCAAGCACGACCGCGCCGAGGTAGGAGCTCTGCACGAAGCGCAGGGTGATGAACTCCTGCCAGAGGAATCCGGACGCAGTCGCCCCCGCACCGACCAGGACGGCAAACATGCCCAGCAGGGTGAAGCGATTGGCGATCTGGAAATTGAACCTCATGACGCAGTTCCAGGCTGCAGAGTGGAGACGACCCCGACTGCCTCGATGTCCTGAACCATGGCGCGGCGCACGGCGAGGCAGAGGCTTTCGAGATTGAAGGGCTTGTGCAGTACATCGACGAAACCGATAGCCTGGCAGAGATCCTTCACATCCTCCTGAAAGTAACCGCTGCAGGCGATGACGGGCAGGCGCGGATCGCAGGCGCGCAGCCATTCGAGCACTTCAAAGCCGGAGGCCCCCTCAGGCATGGTGATGTCCAGGATTGCCACGCTGAAGCGCTGCCCCTCCTCGACGCCTTTACGCACGAGCTCGAGCGCTTCCTCCCCGCTGCGCGAGGCCACGGCCTCAAAACCGTGGGCTTCCAGCACGGCCTTGCCCACGGCAAGAACGTGCGGTTCATCATCAACGATCAGCACGCGGGCGACGGCGCGCGCGGCGAATTCACGAGGGAGGAGCTGGGTGGATTGTGACATGGCTTGCGAAGGGTGGAATAATTGAAAATTTCAGGCGCATCACATGGCTGTGTAGCTGAGGCATTTGATCTCATCGAGCGAGGTGTGGCCGCCAATGACCTGCTGCAGGCCCTCCTGGTAGAGGGAACGGAAGCCGTTCTTGAAGGCGGCGGCGCGCATGGCGCTGAGTGGCGCGCCTTCTTCCACCAGATCCCGCAGCTCGTTGTTCACCTCACAGAGCTCCATGAGGGCCACGCGACCGGCATAGCCGGTGCCATGACACTCATCGCAGCCACGGGCGTTGTAGATCGGGGTGGTGAGCGGCTGGGTGATGACGGCCTGCTTGGCCATCAGGTCCTGCACATCCTGCGGTGCCTGCATGGGCTGCTTGCAGTAGCTGCACAGACGGCGGGACAGGCGCTGCGCCTGGCTGAGGGCGAGGGAGTCGGCGAGGAGGTATTTTTCGACGCCCATGGACAACAGTCGCGAAACAGCACGCAGCGAGTCGTTCGCGTGCAGGGTGGTGAGCACCAAGTGGCCGGTGAGCGAGGCATTCACCGCAGCGCCGGCGGTTTCCGCATCGCGTGATTCACCAATCAGAATGATGTCCGGGTCGGCACGCAGCAGGGAACGGAGACCGTTGGCGAAATCGAGTCCGCGTGCGTTGTTGGTCTGCGTTTGGTTGATGCCCTCGATCTCGTATTCGATGGGGTCTTCGATGGTCTGGATGTTGACGCCTTCATCGTTCACGCTGTTGAGCAGCGCATAGAGCGTCGTGGTCTTGCCGGAACCGGTGGGGCCGGTGACGAGAACGAGGCCCTGATCACGCTGCATCGTGCGGGTTAGGATGTCGATCTGGCGCTGGGAGAGGTTGAAGTCCGAGAGGCGCTTCACCCCGTCCTGCTTGTCAAGGAAGCGCATGATGACTTTCTGGAACTCACGCCGCGTCGGGATGGCGGCGACACGGACATCGACACGGCGACGGCCTATCGAAAGCGCCATGCGGCCGTCCTGACATTCCTGGCGGTTCTGGTTCATGCCTGCGTAGTTTTTCAGCAGCGCCACGTAGCGGTTGAGCTGGCTTTCCGGGGCCGTCATGATGGTTTTCATGGTGCCGTCCATGCGCGCACGAAAGCGCGTGAAGCTGTAGAACTTCTCCACATGCAAGTCGGAGGCGCGACAGCGAATGGCGGTGAACAAGGCCCACTGCACGAGCTGCTCGGGCTCATGATTCGGATTCTGCGGATTGACCCGCGCCATGTCTTCGGGAGAGATTTCGACGACACTGGAATCGTCGGCGACTGAGAGCGACGCCCCCTCCATCGAGGCCACCGCACTGGGATCGAACGTGGCGCCGGCACGGTTGATGGCCTCACGGATGCTCGCCAGATCGGCCAGCACGGGGACGATTTTCACCGCCGGATTGCCCATGGAGAGCCATTCGTCCTCGAAGGCGTAACAGTCGCTGCTCTCACTGAGCAGGAAGACGACATGCTTACCGATGTAGAGCGGATAGACGTTGTGCCGTTCCAGCAGCGGGATCGGGAAGAATGTCTGGCGCTGCGCTTCGGTGGCGCTGTAAACGAGTGTCCGGCAGTTGCTGATGAGATGCTGCAAGGCGACGCCCATGTTGCGTTGCACCACATTGAAGTGCGTGATGCCGAGCGTGTCAGACTTGCCCTTCTGCGCCTCGTAGAAGCCCTTGAGCTTGGTGATTTCCGCCGGCTCGTAAGGGCAGTGCTCGAGCAGCCAGTTGAAGGAGCCCTCCAGTCCCATGTCGGCAAACACCGGCGGCTGAAGCTGCTCCATCGCGTTCGACTGCGAGATCGGCATCTGGCCAAAACGCTGCACGAGATCCTTGCGCGTGTTTTGATACTGCTCCTGCGTGACGAGCACCCGGATCGTCAGGAACGGCGGAACGCCCCACAGGTCCCCTGCCCGCGGATTGTGATGCGCCATGACCAGCAGCGGGCCGATGGTGGTGACCGGCAGCCACGGATCAGCCACATAAGGGACACGACCGAGTTTGCGGATCAGGCGCTCAGCATCCGGCGAGCAGCTCTCGCGCAGCAGCGTGACTGGCAGCATGCCGTGCTGCAGGGCGAGTCCCTCGATGGATTGAATGGCGAGAATCGCCGTCTGCCGCGCCTCAATTGTCGCGTTCGGCGGATTACTCGCAGCGCCAAAGGATTTTGGCGTTGAAGAGACCGGAATCTGGAGGGTGGCGGACATGAGAGCGTGCGTGGCGGGATCAGCGTCCCGCCATTTGAAAGTTCGGCGGAAAGACGAATGCCGTGGTGAAGTCTGTGCCTTCGAAATTCATCAGCAGCCCGGTTCCTGACTGCCCGGGTTTGAGCAGTTCATACATCCTTCCGGTCCAGCGCAGGCGGTACAGCGTGGTGGAGCTGGAGGACAGCGGGTTGTAGCGCGGATCCATGTAGGGCGAGCCGATCTTCGCGCGGCCGAGGTTTGTGTCACGGTACTGAAGCGTGCGCAGGATGACCATTTCATCCGCCGTGGCGCTGTCCATGGCATTGAACAGCATCTCGTAGTTCTGCTGGGCGAAACGATGCAGCGCCTGATTGAGCATTTCCTGCCGCGCCTCCGCCAGCGCATCCTTGGCTCCGCCCAAAAATTGGTTGAACGATCCCACCGTGATGCCTGCGAGCACCCCCATGATGGAAATGGTGACGACCAGCTCAGTGACAGAAAAACCACGCTCCCTGCGACGCGGCAGAGAGGCGGAGTTCCGCAAACAGGTTCCTCTGTGGGTGGAGGTGATCATGCTGGAGGTGCGTCAGTAATAAATGGTTCCGGTCGGGCCGGTGAGCGCGGCCTTGGTCATGGAGGTGATGGCTGGGGCAAAAGTCACCGAGTACCCGGACGGCATGAAGGCGGCCAGGGTGGTCTCCGAAAAGCTCAGATAAGGACGCAGCAGCGTGTACTTCGATTCCGCCGAAGCCGCCGAGGACCAGTCCAGCGCCGCCTGCGTGCGACCACGCACCTGAATGTAGCTCGCCTGGGCAAGATTCAGCGCCTCGGCGCGCGCGATCGCCAAGTTGCGTTCGCTGTCACTGCGCATGCGCGTGACGGAAGGGATCGCCATGAAGGCGATGATGCCGATGATTGACACACAGGCCATCATCTCCACCAAGGAGAAGCCTCGCATGGATGATCGTGATTTTTTGGATGCGGCGTTCATGATGAAGTCAAAGGCGGTTTTATTCATTGACCAGGTCCACACGCGGGAAATCACCGCTCTGCCAGATGGGAAGCGCCAGATATTGCTTCGCGTTGTCCAAAGCGGCCGTTTTCATTCTTTCGGTGCCAGTCGTGTAATCCAGAAAGTGATCTGCCGTCGTCTGATCGAGGAATCCGGCGCGCAAATTGAGATCTGCCGAGGCCGGATTGGGAACCAGCAGATTGAAGCGTGCGGAGGTGGTGCCCAAGGCATTGTACGTGGTGCGTACGCTTTCGAGGCTGCGTACCTGGGAGGTGCTGCCCACACGGGTCTGCGCCATCACCCAGGCGGTCAGGGCGCTCTGTACTGACGCCTGCTGCTGCCGTGCCATGACACGATGGGCATCGCGCGAGGCGTTGGAGATCGCGCTCACCACGAGCGATGACATGATGCCGATGATGGCAATCGTGAAGATCGCCTCGACAAAGCTGAATCCATTCCTGCCTCGCGTGTGAATTGTCATGTTCATGTCCATCGCAGCCTTGTTCTTTGTTGCACAAAATCCGCCGGGGAGTCACCTCCCCGGCGGACGTGAATCGTCCGAATCTGTTGTTTAAGTCACAGAGCCAGGCGACAAGTCGAACCGACGGCTATTACGAGCCGGGGTTGTAGGCGACCTGCTTGTTGGTGTCGTCCCAGGTCAGGTAGGCAGCAGCCTTGGCTTCTTCATCGTCGTCGATCGGGCCGGACGTGAAGGTCTTGCCCTGGAAGGCGCCGTCAGCCGGGGAAACGCCCGTCTGAGCCTTGTCGAGGAGGTTGGCGCTCGTCCAGCCAGTGGTGTCAACGCCAGCAGCGATAGCGGCGTTAAGCACGGAGGCGACGGTCTGAGCATTGCGCTTGGCGGCGGCGTCACGAGCATTGTCGTTCAGCGTGCCGATGTTAGGAATCGCGATCGCGGCGATGATGCCGATGATGGCGATGACGACGAGCATTTCCACGAGGCTGAAGCCAGCCTTGCGGGAGGTGTTGAGCTTGATGTTTTTCATAGTGTTGTGTGTGTGTTTGGCTGTTGGTGTTGCTTCGATGTGAACCTCTCGTTTGAGTTGTTCAGCATTGAATTATTGAATTTATATCAGCTATCACAAATTGATTCAACATAAATTTTATAATTATCACAAATTTCTCACAATTATGGTTCGCCTCCTTGTGAACTCGTCCCCTCTACGAGTACTTTTCCTTCACCCCCTCTTTCGCAGACCAGATCTCCTGACGCTGCAACACACCACAGACACTTCGAAAATCCCCGCTAGAATGCCTGTTCAACGCTTATGAAATTCCGCTTTCTGATCCTCCTTCTTCTCTCTGCAGCCTGGCAGCACATGGCCACGGCTGAAACCACGCCCCCTGCTGTCGTTCTGCCTCCTGAGGTTCACGAAATCGCTCCCGAACAAGTCGAACGCCAGCTCGTGGACCACCTCGACACCTTGATCATTGACGTCCGCACCGAGGAAGAACGCCGCACACGTGGCCACATCCTCAATTCACTGCATCACGACTACTTTCACGGCCAGAAAACGCTCGATGAACTGGCAAGACTGGACAAAACCAAACCCTGCATCGTGTACTGCGCCATTGGCGGCAGGGCAAAGCTCGTCGCCGTGGAAATGCACAAGCTCGGCTTCAAAAACATCCTGCTGCTCAGGGGGGGCTTCAACGCCTGGACCGCCAGCGGTCAGGCGATCGCGAAGTGATCGACGCTTGGGGCTTTTAATTCCAGCTTCTCACCGCAGCGCATCACCTTGAACGGCTGCTGCAGGCGCTCGCAGGCCGTCACAAATTCATCTGGTGTTTCCGTGTTGAACTCAAACATGTCGTAATGGCATGGCACGACTAGTCCCGCGCCTCCCGCCTTCGCCAGGGCCGCCGCCTCGGTGCCATGGAGGTTTCCAGCCACACGACGTTCGGGTTTGTTGCCGTTGATTGGCAGCAGCATCAGATCGCAGCGTTGCTCACGCGTGGCTTTCACGATGTCGTCATGCCAGAGCGTGTCACCACTGTGATAAATCGTGAACGGGCCGCATTTCACGATGAAACCCGTGTAATGACAATGCCCCTGCTCATCACGCAGCACCTCGTTGTGCTTGGCGATCACACCCCGCACTTCCCAGCTTCCTTCAGCATGCACATCATGATCTCCGATGCCACAGAACACGACCTCGGCGTCTCCCAGCCGTTTTTCAGCCTCGTGAATGATCGGATGCGGCAGATACAATCGAAAACCTGGATTCGTTTTCGCCAGCGGCACCAACGTTTCGCCATCCAGGTGATCCGTATGCACATGGCTGGCCGTCACGCGGCTGATGCCCGTCAATCTGCCCGGATCGATGCAGCGCTCGGTCATCCGCACATGCGGTTTGTCGGTGAGCGCGTATTTCTTCGTCAGCGAATCGGACAGATAGGGATCAAACAGCAGCGTCTCCCCTGCCCACTGCACCAAAAACCCGCTCTGCCCCAGCCAC
The DNA here is from genome assembly GCF_034366625.1 of Prosthecobacter sp. NCBI lineage: Bacteria > Pseudomonadati > Verrucomicrobiota > Verrucomicrobiia > Verrucomicrobiales > Verrucomicrobiaceae > Prosthecobacter > Prosthecobacter sp. Next base: position 137,255 of record NZ_JAXMIH010000030.1, on the reverse strand, counting down.
CAGACATGCAGCGTGCTTTCGTCGTTCGAGGCTGCCGCCATGTCAGCGAGCAACGCATCGTCCTTCTGAATCGCAGGAATCATCGGTTCAGGCTCCAAACTGAATCGCCGCAATCTTCTCCGCCATGTCGTGACTGGCGCAGAACACCAGCTCTGCCGCCGCTGCTCGCGAGAGCCGTGCATGCAGTGCTACCACGCGTCCCATGCTGAGACCGTCCACAAAGGCCTGCACGGGCCGGTTCTGCGGGTCAAGGCTGCGGATTTCCACCGTCGTGTCTGGTGACAGCAGCGCGCTGCGCCAGTGTGCCGGCTCCAGCACGTTTGAGCCGACGAGCAGCCAGGCCGGCGTATCCGCCAGCAAAGGCGAAGCTCCCATGCTGCGTGCATAAGCCGTCGATCCGGCGGCGGTGGCCACCAGCGCCCCGTCGCTCACCAGTTTGGGAATACGCCGCACGTTGTTCACGGTGATCTCCAGCCACGCGCTCTGGCTCGTCGCCCGCTCCAGCCACGCGTCATTGAAACCATGCGCCGTGTGCTTCCCTCCGTTTTCGTCCTCAAATTCGAGGAACAGCATCGGCAGTTGGCGGAAGATGACATCGCTCGGCGGAAAGGCGCGGGCGTTCACCTGCTCCGGTGCGTTCAGCAGGAAGCCGAGATGGCCCGCGTTGATGCCGAAGAACGGCAGCCGTGCCCGCCAGTGCTCGCGAATGCTGCGCAGCATCGCTCCATCACCGCCAACGACACTGATAAAATCCGCCTCACTGGCCGGAACGTGCCCGCTGTCCAACGCCGTGCTCAGCTCACGCACTTTGGGATTGGCACCGTCGGCCTGGAGAAAAAACTTCGCGTCTTCGAGCGTGCCCCGCGCCCAGTTGCCCGGAATCGGCGCACGATACAGGCCGTAGCGCTCGATGTAGGCCAGCGCATGCGGATGGAGCATCTCCACCACGCTTTGACCGCTTCTCAAACGTTCACGGATCACCGTGCTGGCGCCTTCGGCCATCAAATCCACCTCCCGTGCATGCGGCGGCAGATCGCGCACATCCACCTCATAGCCAGGCCGCCGCAGCACCGCGAAATTCGCTTTTTGCCAAAACTCCACCCCACGCGCCCAAGTGCGCTGAATCTGCGACTCCCCACGCGCACCTCCTGCGATCAAATCCGCCCCCACCACATGCCAGACCTCGCCCTGTGTTTCGAAACGCGTCTGCAGCTCATGACTCCGCGTGAAGGTCTCCTGCTCAAAGTCCGAGAGATCCACCACCACCTTCGGCAGCCCGCCAAACACAATGTCCGCCAGCGCCGCACGATAGACCGACGGCACGCTGCCCGTCACCGGCTTGTCAGGACGCGGCCCGCAGGGAATCACGCGCACTTCGTCAAACATCTCCGCCAGACGTCTGGCGATGGCCGTGTGATGGTTTCCAGGGGGATTGAAGCTGCCTCCAAAAATGGCGATGCTTTTCGGCATGCATCATCCTGCCAGCGGTCGAAACGAGTGCAAGCCGCGAGAACTTTTCCTTCGGATCGCCTCTGCCGCCGCCTGCACTCTTTTGTACTCCCATGTGCCCGGACTTGCTGCATGTTGGCCATGATTCCAAATCCGGGCTTTATGGCATGCATGCTGTTGGCCCGCCTTGGTTGCCGCACTCCCGTCAAACACTCCATGAAGATCACCGCCTCCCTGCTCCTCCTCTCCACCGCCATGCTGGCGGCGGAGCCCACCTTCATTCCCTGGTCCTACACGGAAAAAGACCTTTTCCCCAGCGCCCTCATCTCCACCGCCACGGTGGATTGGAACGGTGAAGAAGAGAACGCCGAGGACAGAAAGACCGAGGACGATCCCAAGCTCAAAAAGCAGGAAGTCCCGATCTTTGGCGATGAGAACAGTTGGCTCGGCGTCGAACTCACAGGGCTGCCCAAAGGGGCGAAGGTCGAAGTGGAAATCTTCGTCGATGGTTTCATGAAGCCCTCGAAATGGAAAGGCACGGTCAGCAAGATCAACCGCGACGGCGAAGCGCTCATCTTCCCCAAGGCCGTCTGGGACTACGAGGCCCTGTCAAAGGTGCGCCAGCAGCGCCCGGTCAACGTCACCTTCAAGGTGACCGTCAATGGGGAAGCCCTGCCAGACGAAACGCAGACGCACATCATGAAATCGCTCAACGATTGCCCGTTCTACGTGCTGATGGACGAGGACGGCGAGGACTTCGACGACTTCTCCTGGCTCTTTGCCGCCTATGTGAACGAGAACCATCCGATGGTGGACAGCATTCTCAAAGAAGCTCTCGAAAGCGGCCTCGTCAGCGGCTTCACCGGCTACCAGTCCGAAGATCCCAAAGAGGTGATGATGCAGGTCTTTGCCATCTGGAACGTGCTGCAGCGCCGGGGCATCAAATACAGCGACGTCTCCACCACCACGCCCAGCAAATTCGTCGTCAGCCAGACCGTGCGCTTCCTGGATGACTCCATCGCCGCCACCCAGGCGAACTGCGTGGACGGCTCCGTGCTCATGGCCTCCTTGCTGCGGAAGATCGGCCTCAACCCCTACCTCGTCATGGTGCCCGGCCATTGCTTCCTGGCCTTTGATTCCGGCACCGGCGAGGAGGACGGCATCATCGGCCTCGAGACCACCATGCTGGGCAACAACCAGCTCAAGCCCGTGAGCCAGATTGCCAATCTGCCCCAGAAGACCAAGCTGAAGGAGTTTCAGCAATCCTACAAAACCTTCAGCAACGCCGTCGAAACAGGCAACGAGGCCCTGGAAGAGCATGCCGATGAATTTGAGAGCGAGGAAGATCCCAACATCCAGCTCATCTCCATTTCCGATGCGCGCGAGCTCGGCATCATGCCCATCGCCACCGGCTCAAGGTAGCCACCCATGGCGCCAGCCTGCTTCAGACAGCGGCAGGCTCGGAGAAAAAGGAAAAAGAAAGCGCCTGGTCCGGAGACCAGGCGCTTCAAATATCAAAAGCTTCAGCGGAAGTGCGGCCGCTTAGCAGCAGCAGTCTTCGCAGCACTCGGCGATGCCGTCGTCTTCTTCATCTTCCTCTTCCTCCTCTTCGTCTTCCTCGTCGCACGCTTCCTCGTCCTCTTCTTCATCTTCGAGACCGTCGCCGTCGTCGTCGCCATCTTCTTCGTCAGACACGCCGTCGTTGTCGTCATCGGTGTCTTCCGCATCCGATTCGCCGTCGCCGTCTTCATCGCAGTCGCTGTCTTCCACTTCTTCAAAGAGGCTGTCGCCCTCTTCTTCATCCACCTCGATCTCCTCTTCGAGCTCCGCCTCGTCCTCGGCGTCTTCCTCGGTGGCGGTTTCCTCTTCATAAGACTCCAGCGTCTCTTCGTACTGGGTCTCTTCCGTTTCCGTGATGGTCTCCGTGATGGAGATCTCCTCGTAGTAGCTCTCGTAGTTCTCGATGCTCACCTCGTAGTAGTTCCACGTCTCGTAGTAGCTCCAGGCGTCCGCATAGAACAGCGTGTTCATTGCGCTTGAGTCCGAGTCGAGCACCTGCCACACCACGTAGTAGTCAGGATAATACGCCTTGATGATGTTCGAGTAGGCGGCCAGCGCGTTCTGCAGGCGGTTCCACTGATACTGGTACTTGGCATAGGCCAGACGGCCGTCGCCTTCCACGGCGGCCAGTTGCTCCACCAGGTTCACCAGATCCAGGATCATGCGCTCCTGGTAGGACTTCGGCTTCGCCTTCGCGGCCACCTTTTCCAGCTTGCCCAGCAGCGCCTCAAGCTGCGTGCCGGATTTCTCGATCAGCGCGATCTCCGCGTCCGTCAGCTTGCCCTTCTTGCCGCCACCCTTCTTGTAGCTGGCCACCGACGGGCCAAAATGGTTCACATACAGGTCATACGCCGTGGACAGCGAGACCACGCCGCGACCCACCGTCGATTTCGGGTGCGCCCCGCGGATCATGCCCCAGGTGGCGGCCAGTTCCGTGATGCCCTGGCCGGCGATGTCCAGGCCTTTGAGCATCTCCGGGCTCTTCTTCTGGATGCCCGCGTCCATGAGGTCGATGCCTTCGATGATCGTCTTCAGGGACGACCAGAACGGCACCGCCTGCTTCGACTTCGGACTGATGTCCTTGGCGTTCTTGACGATGTAGATGACGGACGTCTTCATGTCGTCCACCAGCGAGGCGGCCGTGGGCGCAGCGCCTTTCTTGTTGTGGGCTTTGGAAGGCGTCTTGTCCTTGCCGTGCAAAGTCATCCCGGGGACACCGAGAAGGCTGAGGCTGGCGGCAAAGGCGATGGTTCGGAGTAGAATGAGTCGTTTTTTCATAGGTGAGGGCGGGAGCCCGCTTGTAGCGCCTTCCATGAGCAGATGTCACTCCCTTTTTGGAGTTTTTTTGTTCACACGCCACCATGAATGCCCGGCTTGCGCAGCACCTCTCCCGGAGGGCAGACCTCCGTGTCTGCCGAAGTCGGTCCGCGCTCCCTTCAGCTTCGGCTCCAAACCATCGCAAACCATCGTCAACAACGGTCAACGACTGCCAACTTCTCTGATGGAGGAGCGTCCGGTTACTTCGACACTTCCTTCTTTTTCACCGGGTATTTGCCGGGGGATTTGGAGAAGGTCTGCATGCAGTCCGTGCAGCAGAAAGCGACGAAGCCTTCGTCGGTCTTCACGCGGTAGATGGGACGGGCGGGTTTGTGGTCCACGGGGCATTCGTCATTGATGGGCCAGGCGGCGAACACGGTGGCGGTCATGGCCAGGCTGAGGAGGAGCGGAGCGAGAAGCGTTTTCATGGGTGGAGTCAGGTTGGAGTTCCGTGCGCGTTGCCCCATGAACGCACGGCAGGAATGATCTCCTAGCCCAAAGCAATCCATGCCCAAGGATGCGCAAGGCAGGCACAATCCGGGTTATTTCTCCTCGATGTCCCAGTAGGAGAGCTTCGCGATCTCCTCGGGCGTCAGGTAGTCGATCCAGCTTTTGCCGTGCTCGTCGAGGTTCGGCGGCGAATGCCAATCCAGGGTGCCGTCTTCGCGGAGTTTCTCGACCTGCACGCTGCCGTCGTTGCGGCCGATGATGATTTGGCGGCCTGACCATGCTTGGCCTCGTTTACGGACGCCGTTTGGTGCTGAAAGACCCCATTTCGGCGGCCAAGAAGTGTTGAGGCTGTTTTCAATGATGAGCGGCATTTTCTGGGGGGCAGCACCGGTCTGCTGCTTTAACAACATCCAGTGGCATTCGCCGGGTGCCAGCGCCTTGTCATAGTTTGGCGGATGGCCCACGTCATTATCCAAGATGAACACGCTGCCCGGACACTCAAAGACCCGCTCATCCGTAATGATCTCATCCGTGAAAAGCCGCCTAAATACTTGGTTGGACGATTTGAATTCATTAGGCCAAGCGTCCGGATAGCCCATACCATTGTCATGAGACCAATGCTCCAAAGCCAGAATGATCGATTTGCAGTTGCGCATCGCTCTCATCTGGCGGCTCATCTCTGGAAACAAATTTAAGGCCGCAATGCTCAGTGCAATCAGAAGCAGGACACACCCAATCACGATCCCCCGCTGCAAGCATCCCCAGCGCTGTTTCGGCACCTCATTCATGCGGCCATTCCATTGGTTTTCGTGCCGGATGGCAATCTCATTTTGCGATTCACCCTGCCACATCCGCTTTCCCGCTTGAACCCGCCCCCGGAGAGCGTTTAGACAGTTCCACGCATGATTTTTCTCGCCGCCCTTCCCGAACCCAGCCGCATGGGGGACTTCCTCATGGCTTTCCTGAGCATCATTTTCGAAGGTGCTCCCTACATCCTGATCGGGACGATCTTTTCGGGCATCATCGACGCCTTCCTGCCGGCGAAGCTGCTGGATCGCGTGCTGCCGAAGAGCAAGGTGCTGTCCACGCTGATCGCCGGATTCCTCGGGCTGGTGTTTCCGGTGTGTGAGTGCGCGGTGGTGCCGGTGATTCGGCGACTGGTGCAGAAAGGCCTGCCGCTGTCCTGCGCGGTGACCTACATGCTTTCCGCGCCGATCATGAACCCCATCGTGGCGATCAGCACGTTGACGGCGTTCAAGGAGTTCGAAGGCCTGTCCTGGGCCACGGCGGGCAATGCGACGATGACGATTGCGCGTCTGTCACTGGGCTACTTGGTGGCGGTGATCGTGGGCCTCGTGGTGCTGCGCTTCAAGCCGGGCCAGGTGCTGCGGGCGAGCATCGCGAACAAGATCGAGGCCGCAAATGCGGAAGAGGGCCACGAGCATGCACCGGAGGCGAACTTCAACGGCAAGCTCGTCCATGCCATGCGCAGCTCCATGCGCGACTTCCTCGACACGGCGATGTATTTCGCCATCGGCGTGATCATCACCTCCGCCTTCAACACACAGATCAACCAGGCGATCCTGAACACCGTGGCAGGCAACGAGTGGCTGGCGCTGCCCTCGATCATGGGTCTGGCGATGGTGCTCTCACTGTGCAGCACCTCGGACGCCTTCATCGCCGCGCCGATGGCCGCTTTCTCGATGGCGGCGAAGCTGGCCTTCCTGGTTTTCGGTCCGATGATGGACATCAAGCTGCTGTTCATGTACTCCAGCGTCTTTCAGCGGAAGGTGGTCGTTTATCTTCTTGTCGGACTGTTTGTGCTCATCGGCGTGCTGGCCACGCCATGGATGAACCTGATTCAAAGCTTTTACATCAAACCTTAAACTGCCATGAGCGCCACACGCACCCTCGTTCATCTGATCAGCGTCGCCATGCTCCTGCTGTGGGGCGGCGTGCTGCTTTACTTTTACATCTCCGGCCGCCTGGTGAACTACCTGCCTCCAGATGGCATCTTCCGCCCGATGGTGCTCGTGTCCGGCATTGGACTGGCGGTGCTGGGCCTCTTCAACCTTCTCACCATGACCGCCGAGGACGCCGGATGTGAAGGTCACGATCATGCGCATGACCATGATCACGACCACGATCACAAGGATGGCGGTCACGATCATTCGCACAAGGCTGGGGATTGCGGCCATGACCACGCTCATGAGCACAAGCACGCGCACGGCACCTGCGATCACGACCACGTTCACGACGAAGGCTGCGGGCATGACCATCCTCACCACGAGCCTGCGAAGAAAGAAGGCTGCTGCGGTCACGAGCACGGCCACACGCATGCCCACGGTCACGCACACAGCCACGAAGGCCATGCGCATGGCATTCTCGAAGAAAGCGCCTGGCCGGGCCGCATCGCGGTGATGCTCATCCTTGCCGCACCGCTGTCCTGGGCCGCGCTTGCCACGCCGGACCGCTACAGCCCGAACGCCGTGGTGAACAAAGGCCTCTACGACCCGAACTACGCCGACACCTCGCGCGCCGAGCAGTTCTCGCTCCAGAACAAGCCCAAGACGGCGGCGAAACCTGAAACAGCCGCCCCAGGCGTCACGGCCAGTGTCACGACCGAAAAACCTACCACGCCACCGCCTCCCGGAGTCAACGCCGCCTCAGCGGCAATGGCCGACGGGACCAAGAAGGTGAACGAGAAGGACCTTCCCAAGCCCGCGCAGGAATCAAAGAGCTACGGCACCTTCACGCTTGAAGACCTCAAGGCCCAGGTGCCGCAGAGCAAGGACGGCAACTTCATTCTCGAAGTGCCCGAACTCTACTACACCGGCGGCGATGTCGAAGTGCAGAAGGTCATCACCGGCCAGATGGTCGAAACGATTGCCCAGGTGCTTCCCGAGAAGGTCAACAACGCCGACGGCCACCGCCTGCGCATCTTCCGCATGCTCGTCCAGTGCTGCGCCGCCGACGCCCGCCCTTATTCCGTCCCCGTCGATTTCGGCAAGAAAGCCCCCGAGTTCAAGGACATGACGTGGGTCAAAGTCGTCGGCAAGATGAGCTACAAGAAGGAAGGCGATCAAACCGTCCCCATCATCGAAGCCACCAAAGTCGAGGAAACGACCGCGCCGGACAACGCGATGATTTATTGAGGAACGCTGAAACGACAGAGTCTGGGTATTGTAGTACCGGCTTTAGCCGGTTCTGATTCGTGACCGGCTAAAGCCGGTACTACAATGCGAAGAATGCCTGACTCCGATCATCGGTGTAGCGACGAGCATAGTGTAAAGCGGAGTGCTGCGGGCTCGGAGGCCCGCGCTCCCGGCGGCTGACGAAGCAGCCGCCTTACCTCATCGAACTCACGGCACGTCGTAAGTCTTCAATCCTGCTACGTCGAAGCGCGTCGAGCCCACCTCATCGGCGATCTCGTTGAGCGCCTCGACTTCGGCGGTGCTGAAGAGCAAGCCACCGGCTTTGGCGGTGTGCGCGGCGTTTTGCGCCTCGGGTTGACCGGGAAGCAGGCAGCCTTCGTTGCCATGGCCGAGGATGTCGTCGATCACCGCTTTGATGTTCTGCGCGAAGTTGCGGCCATTGGAGAACAGACCGGTGCTGATGGCATCGGGATGGATGACCTGAAAGTAGAAGCTGCTCGTGCGCTTCTCGCCCGCCGGGAAGGGCTTAGATTTGATGTCGGGATGCGCGCCACCACCACGCAGGGTCGGAAGACCGCCACCGATCATGCCGCCCATGACTTCGATGAGCAGCGAAAGTCCGTAACCTTTGTGAGCGCCGAAGGGCAGCAACCAGGCTGCTTCATTCGCGTCAGTGGTCGGTTTGCCGGCGGCATCCACGGCAGCGCCGGGAGGCAGCGGTTTGCCTTCGCGTTTGAGCTGCTGCACGCGGCCCATGGCGACGGTCGAGGTGGCCCAGTCGATCACGATGGGGAAACCACAGGCGTCCTGCGTCGGCAGGCCCCAGGAATGTGGATTGGTGCCGAGCACCGGAAATTTGCCGCCGAAGGGCACCACCTCGCCGAGCGTCGAGGTGCAGTTCGTGTAGGCGATGTAGCCTTTATTGGCCGCATCCATGACGTAACCGCCGCCCCAGAGGTAGTGGAAGGCGTTATCGACGCTCACCTGGCCGATGCCGTATTTGTCCGCCATCTCCATGCAGCGCTCCATGGCGCTGAAAGCCACGCTTTGGCCGAGCTTCAATTTGCCGTCCCACGCTTCACTGGCGGCGAAGGGCTTTTTGATCACTTCGATCTCCGCACCCGGTTTGCAGCCGCCTGTGGCACTGCCATAGAGGTGGTCCAGATGCAGCGCCTTGATCGCATTGTGCGTGCGGATGCCGTGCGCCGTGGCCATCTCACAAAACCGTGCCCCGTCATCGGCCTCCGCCTGCGTGTAACCACGATGCCGGTAGGCGGCGCGGACGAGATCGTTATGAGCCTGGGTGGGAACGATGTGGTAGGTGGCTGGCATGGTCTGCGGATGATGCCGAGACACACGCGGCACGCAAGGCGCTGATTGCGCTTCGTCTCACCAGCAGATGCCCTCATAGCTCCAGGGCAGCGCCTTGAGCTCCGGCCAGCCATTCATATCAATCACCCACTTCCCTGCCCCGGCCACGTCGCGCAGCGATTCGACATTCACACATTTTTGCGAGGCGATGATGACATCGCTCTCGCGCACGACCTCCTCCGCCGTGGCGCAGAGCAACTGGGCCAGATGCGGCATGCGACGCTGGATTTCAGCTTCATTGGCGCCGATGAGGCGCGTGAGATTGATGGAAGGATCGTAAATGCGGAGCTGGTAACCACGTCCGAGCAGTGTTTCAGCAATGGCCACCATGGCGCTGCCGCGCATGTCATCGGTGTCGGCTTTGAATGCGAGACCCAGCAGGCCGATTCGGCGGGCGTCCTTGCGGGTGATTTGGTCCAGCAGTGCATCAAGGTGCGCGTGGTTGGACTCCATCACATGATCGAGCAGCGGCAGGTTCACGCCTTCGATTCGCGCCAAGCCGCTCAATGCATTCACATCCTTGGGCAAACACGAGCCACCGAAGGGATTGCCGGGCTTCATGTAGTAGCGCGAGATGTTCAACCGCTCGTCATGACAGACCACGTCCATCACACGGGCACCATCGACGCCGAGATGCTTCGCCATACGACCGATCTCGTTGGCAAAGCCGACTTTGAGCGCATGGAAGTAGTTGCAGGCATATTTGAGCAGTTCCGCGCCTTCCCATGCGAGGATTTGCGCGTTGAAGCCGAGCAGATCGAGCGCCTCAGTGGTCGCGGGAGCTTTGCCATCGTGCGTCCCGACGGCGGCGAGCGAAGGATCACGAAAATCGCGCACCGCCGTGCCTTCGCGCAGGAACTCGGGGCAGTAATAAACATGCAGCAGGCCGGATTTGATGAGATCGGCCAGGAACACGCCCACAATGGCGCGCGTGCTGCCAGGCAACATCGTGCTGCGGAACAGGATCGTGTGCGGCTGGTTCTTCTCGCGAATCGCCGCGGCGATCTGTGCCGTGACTTTGCGTACGAAATCGAGATTGAGCCGGCCGGCGGCCTGGGACGGTGTGCCGACGCAGATGATGCTGATCTGCGAAGCTTTGACGGCGGCTGTGGCGTCCGTGGTGGCATCGAGACGGCCTTCGCGCTTGGCGGTTTGCAGCAAGGACTCCAGTTCGGGTTCGATGATGGGCGATATGCCAGCCTTGAAGGCATCCACCTTCGCCTGCTGTACATCCGCGCCGATGATGTGGTGCCCCAATTCGGCCAGACAGCCTGCCGTGACCGCCCCGACATAGCCGAGGCCGAAGATGCTGACGTGATGCGGGTGCGCGGATGGCATCCGCCAATCAAGCATGCCCTCCGGCGACAAACAAACATCTTCACAACAGGCCTGACATTTGCCAGATTGCCTGTGATGTGGCTCAGATTGAAAATTACGCGGCAGGTGATGGCATTGGTCATTTGTCATTCCGCCTGCGGTCATCCGGCGGATCAAAGCGAGATGCGAGTACGACCACAGCCGCACAAGTTGGAGATTCGGCTGACGTTCAACATCTTCACACTGACACGATTTGTGCGAGTCGATGCGGATGGTGACACGAAGATCAGCATGGTGGAGCTGGCGGCGGCGGAGCCAGTCCTCACGGAGTATCTGAACAAGCATCTCTTGATGGAGGTCAACGGGCAAAAGTCCACACTGGGATCGCGGGCGCGGTTTGATCATCTGTGGCCGAACTCAGAGAAGACAGAACCGATGACGGAGGCGGAGTATGCGGCACGGAATGTGGATGTGACGTTCACTTTGCCGGTGGAAGACCGCTTGCTGGAGGATTTTTGGCTGGGGTTTGAGATTTTCGAGCAAACAGGGCCGCTGCAGACGATCCGCGGGATCTATGAGCAGGACGGACAGACTGAAGAGGTGCCGTTCAGCGTTGAGTTTGCCGAGTATCTCTATGACACGGGCTATGTGGACGATCCGTTCGTGCAGGCGGCTGAAAAGAAGACCATGGAGCCGCCGAGTGAGCAGCGCTGGTGGATGCTGCGTGCCGTGGTGTTCATCGTTGTCATCGTGCTGGGCCGTGTCGCCACGCTGTCAAGACGCGCGGCGAAATTGCCAACAAGGCGACAACGCCGATCGTGAAGACCTATTGTTCGCGATGTCTCGCCCGGTTCACTGCTCTTTCTCGCAAAACAAACGCACGCCGTCGGCGCACATCGAGGTGAGATTGGCACGTTCGCACTTTTGCCAGAGGGCCTCGTCCACACCAGCTCGCATGGCGGCTTCGTGCTCGTCGGTGGCATAGCGGGTGCGATTTTCCTCCGCGCTGACGCCTGAACGAAAATCAGCGGCGACGCGGGCGTGGATTTCGGTGATGCGCTTGCGATAGGCGGAGAGATGCCACTCCACATCGTCCACGCGTCCAAAATGGGTGAGGTAGAGCGACTGGAAGCCAGCGGCGGTCAGACGATCCACGGAATGGACATAAGCGACAGGATCAAACTGTGGTGGGGCCGCAGTGACGGAGAGATAACGGCTGTTTTCGAGGCGCGCGCCGGCCACATCACCCGGGAAGCACACATCGCCGATGATGAAGGCGTGATGATGTCGTGCATGGCCGGGTGTGTTCCAGGCGATGATCTCCACCTCACCAAGTTTCACACGCTCTTCGTCCTGCAAGGCGATGACCAGCCCGGCTGGCGCAGGCAGCATCTTGCCCCACAAAGCATCCATCTGATCGCCATAGACCATGCGGGCGCTTCCGATGAGCTTGGTCGGGTCGATCAAATGGCGTGCCGCATTCGGATGGCAGTAGATGGTAGCGCCAATTTGCGCGAACCAGCCCGCGGCCCCGGCATGGTCAAGATGGATGTGCGTGACAAAGACCTTCTTGATGACCGATTCATCGACTCCCGCAGCACGAATGGCACTGCGCAATGTCTCCAACGTCGATCCCGGCCCAGTCTCGATCAGTGCGTATTCGCCGCCGCTTTCGACGAGGTAGGACGCGATGAGGCCCGGGATGCCGAGGAAATGAAGATCTAGCGTGTGAATGCGCATGAGCGGGAGTCAAGGCTTCGCCGTCAAGAAGGTCAAGTAGCGGTCAAGAGTCGTGCCGTAACCGTCTTGACCATGCTTGACCACTTTCTTGACTCCTTGACCAAGAACTAGCGCATCATCTCGAGGCGCTTCTTGAGGATATCCTTCTGGCTGACTCCGCCCAGTTTTGCCTGGGTGGAATCGATCCACTTTTGCTCCATCTCGTTCTTGGTCGGACGGTCCACATCGTAGAAGACGCCGAATTTGCCGGGAGACGGCTGGTCGGCGAGCTTGTAGGCGGAGACGTCGTCTTTCACGTCATGCTGGGTTTCGTCGATAGTTTCGAAAACACCGCCTTTTTTCGGCCAACTGTCGTCGAATGAACCTTCGTAGAACATGATGCACTCGCTGAGGCACTCGACGACGCTGAATCCGTCGTGGAGGATGGCGCGTTCAAAGACGTCCATCATGTGCTTCACCTGCGCGGCGTGCGTGCGGGCGATGAAGGTGGCACCGCTGGCGAGGAGCTGCTTCATCGGATTGATGGGGCGGTCGATGCTGCCGGTGGGGTCGGTCTTGGATTTGAAGCCCTGCGGGCTGGTAGGACTGGTCTGCTTCTTGGTCAGGCCATAGACGAAGTTGTCCATGATGACGTAGGTCAGCTTGATGTTTTTGCGCGCCGCGTGGTTGAGGTGATTGCCGCCGATGGAGAAGCCGTCGCCATCACCGCCAAAGACGAAGACATGCACGTCTGGACGGCTCAGAGAGATGCCGGTGGCCAGCGGCAAAGCGCGGCCATGGATGAAATGGATGCCGTGGCTGTTCACAAAGTACGGAAAGCGTGAGGAGCAGCCGATGCCGGCGACGCAGACGATCTTCTCGTGCGGGTATTGGAGCTTTTCGAGCACCTTGTAGAATGCAGCGAGGACGGCGAAGTCACCGCAACCCGGACACCATGTCGGGTGGTCGGCGGTGAGCATTTTTTTGGTGAGCTTGCCGTCGGCAGGTGGTGCGGCGGGAGCGGGGGCTTCCAGAGTGGCGGTGGACATGGTGGTTGGGATAAAAAGTTCGAAGAATCGGAGGAAAAGATCAGTTGGCGGCCATCACCTTTTCCACACCGGTGACGATCTCGCGGATGCGGAAGTTGAGGCCGTCAGTCTTGCACACGGACTGGATTTTGGGATCAGCCAGGCTGGCGCGCAGCATGGTGGCGAGCTGGCCGTAACCATACATGCCGGAGTCGTTCATCTCGACGACAACGACCTTTTTGAACTTCGCAAAGATAGTGTCGAGTTTCGCAGGCATTGGATGCACATGGCGGATGTGAATCGCGCCGACCTTGTGGCCTTCGGAGAGCATGCGGTTCACGCTTTCCTTGATCGGGCCATAAGTGCTGCCCCAGCCGACGAGGAGCACGTCTCCCTGCTGCTCGCCGTAGATTTCCGGCAGCGGCAGCTTCTTGCTCAGCTCAATGAGCTTGTTGCGGCGCTTGTCAGTCATCTTCTGGTGCATCTTGGGATTGCCGGATGGATGCCCCCATTCGTCGTGCTCCAAACCTGTGACGTGCGGATAACGTCCGCTGGCCATCTTGGCTCCGGGTGGCGCGTGGCGGGTGACGCTGTCGAGCGGGTAGGGTTTGAAGTCTGCGGCACGCTCCGCGATGTCGAGCATGGGTTCGACCCAGCATTTGTCGAGATCAGGCTCGGTGAAGGCCTCGATGCGGCTGCTGAGGCCTTGATCGCTGAGAATGATGACCGGACAGGAATATTCGCGGGCAAGTTTGCCGGCTTCGAGAGCGATGTAGAAGCAATCTTCCACATCCTGCGGGGCGAGCACGATGCGCGGACAGTCACCGTGGCTGCCGTAGATGGCTTGCAGCAAATCCGACTGCTCCACGCTCGTCGGCAGACCGGTGGAGGGGCCGCCGCGCTGCACATTGATGACGATGAGCGGAATCTCAGCCATGCTGGCATAGCTGAGAGCTTCCATCTTCAGGCTGAGGCCCGGACCCGCGCTGCCGGTAACGGCAAGATGGCCCGCATAAGCCGCGCCGATGGTCATCGAGACGGCGGCGAGTTCATCTTCGGCCTGCACATAGATGCCACCGTATTTCGGCAGCTCGCTGCGCAGGGTTTCCATGATGCTGGACCAAGGAGTGATCGGATACGCGGAGCCGTAGCGCACACCGGCGGCGATCAGGCCCATGGTCATCAAGGTGTTGCCGTCAGTGCTAAGACGGTGCTCGTCCTTGTGCTCGCCTTCCTCGAAATTGAAGGTGCCGATGTCACCGATGGGATAGGCATAGCCCGCGTCGAAGGCGAGCATCGCATTGCGCAGCACGCTTTCATCCTTCTTGCCGAACTGGCGCGAAACGATGCCAGCGAGCTTGTCACGGTCGAGCTGATAAACGGCACAGAGGAGGCCGAGAACAAACATGTTCTTGCCTCGGTCGCGGGCGCTGCCGCCGAGGGCCTCGATGGTGGCGGCGGTGAACGGCACACCGATGTGGTGGATGCCACGCTCGTTTTTGAATTCCGTGACCTCCGCGGACTCATAGATGCAGATGCCGCCTTCGCGCAGAGAGCCGATGTGGCTGTCGTAGCTGTGCTGGTAAAAGGCCACCAACACGTCCGCCTCATCACCCGCCGTGAGGACGTGACCGGAGCCAAGGTGAAGCTGGAAGATCGAAGGACCGCCCGAAATCGTGGACGGGATGGTCATGTAGGTCATCACATCATGCTGCGTGCGGCCCGCGAGACGGGCGAGGAAGCCGCCGATGGACTGAATGCCATCTTGGGAATTTCCAGCGAGCCGGATGACGGCGTTGCGCAGAGTTTGAGCAGGAACAGACGAGGGGGGAGCAGAAGCTGTGGCGGTTGGCATGGTTGGATGCAGGCACAGAAGACCCGCAGGTTGGTGGGTGACAGAAACGCCATTATGAGGGGTCTTTTGCAATCGTCCATCCTCCTGACGGGCTTTTTTCACATGAGGAGCGGGCAGATGGCGCTTCGATCAAACACCTTGCTATCTCCCCCATCGGTGGGAGTATGACCGCCCTCAAAACCCAGGGGAACAGCATTATGAGTCAACACACTTTCCCTGAACTGGGAATCGCCCCGGAGCTTCTCGAAGCCGTCAAATCACTCGGATTCGAGCAACCCTCCCCCATTCAGGCTGAGGCCATTCCCGTGGCCCTGACCGGACGCGATGTGGTGGGCCAGAGCCAGACCGGCTCCGGCAAGACCATGGCCTTCGGCATTCCCGTCGTGCAGCGTGTCGATGCCACCCAGCGGAACGTGCAGGCACTGATCCTCTGCCCCACCCGCGAACTGGCCATGCAGGTCTGCGCGGAGATCCACAAGCTCGCCACCTTCAAAGACATCCGCGCCACGCCCGTTTACGGCGGTGCTTCGTACGACCGTCAGATTCGTGCGCTGCAAAGTGGCTCCCAGATCGTCGTCGGCACTCCAGGCCGCATTCTCGACTTCATGGAGCGCGGCTTGATCAAGCTCGACGGTCTGAAAATGCTCGTCTTCGATGAAGCCGATGAAATGCTCGACATGGGCTTCAGCGATGACATCGACCGCCTCATGGCCGCTGTGCCGAAGGAGCGCCAGACGATCTTCTTCTCCGCCACCTTCGAGCCGCGCATCCGCCGCCTCGTGCAGAATTACACGCGCGATGCCGCCACCATCACCATTCAGCAAAAAGCGCTCACTGTTCCTACGGTTGAGCAGCGCTACTACGAGGTGCACGGCCGTTCCAAAACGGAAGTGCTCTGCCGCGTCCTCGACATCGAAGCCCCGCGCCTCACCATCGTCTTCGCCAACACCAAACGTGCCGTCGATGACGCCACCGACGCCCTCGTGGCCCGTGGTTATGCCGCCGACCGCCTGCATGGCGACATCAACCAGACCATGCGCGAACGCGTAATGAGGAACTTCCGCAGCGGCGCTGTCGAAGTCCTCTGCGCCACCGACGTGGCCGCGCGCGGCCTCGACGTGAATGACATCGACCTCATCGTCAATCTGGAGCTGCCCTACGATGCCGAGGACTACGTCCACCGCATCGGCCGCACCGGTCGTGCCGGCCGCAGCGGCAAGGCCGTCAGCCTCGTCGCTGGTCGTGAAATTTACCTCATGCAGCGCATCCAGCGCTTCATCAACATCCGCATCGACCGCGCCTCAGTTCCGTCGCAGGAAGACCTCGAAGCCACTCGTGTCGATAAGACCTTCGAGAAGGTCAAAGGCGTGCTCGAAGCCAGTTCCTTCACCTCACACGAGCACAGCATTCAGCGCCTGCTTGATGCCGGCTTTACCGCCACCGAGATCGCCAGCGCTCTCATGGACCTCCTCATGAAGGACCAGGTCCGCGAAGCCGAGCAGATCATGGAAGACCGTGCGCCCAAGCGCAAAGACGCGCCGCAGCGCGAATTCCAGGCCCGTCCGGCTCCTCCGGTGCGCACCCCGGCCCCTGTTCCGGCCGCCGCACCTGCGCCAAAGCCCGCCCCTGTTGAGGCCGCTCCGGCCCCCGCAGCCGACGGTGAAGCTCCAGCCGTGACCGAGTCCCCTGCACCGGAAGCTCCCGCCGCTGTCGAAACAGCCGCCGTGGAAGCATCGGCCCCAGCCATTTCGCCCGTCCCATCCGCTTCCCCCGCTCCCGCCGAAGAACACGAGGAGGACGCCGGCCCGACGAATCATCAGGCAGCCGCCCCTGCGCCCGCTGCATCTCCGAGACCCGCGCCCGCAAAATTCGACAACGAATACGACACCTCCGACGAAGAGCGCCCGCTGCCCAAGAAGCAGAGCAGCTACGTTCAAAAAGGCCCGCGTTCCGGCATGGTGCGCCTGTTCATCAACGTCGGCGGCATGGATCAGGTGCGCCCGCAGGACATCGCCGGCATGCTTTACAACACCATTCAAGACCTTACCCCTGGCAGCATCGGCGCGATCGATGTGCTGGAGAAATGCAGCTTCGTCGAAGTGCCTGGCGACGTCGTTGAGTCTGTGCTCGAAGGCGTCAAAGGCGCTCAACTGCGCGGCCGTGATGTTCGCATGGATCACGCGGATCGTCCCGATGACATCAGCGGCATCCGTCCGAAGCGTTTCGGCGGTGGCGGTGGATTCATCAAAAAGCCCGGCTTTGGTGGCGGCTACAAAGGTGGCAGCGGCGGTGGTTTCAGCAAAGGCGGCTATGGTGGAGGCGGCGGCGGTTACCAAGGTGGCGGCGGCGGCTTTAAAAAACCCGGCTTCGGTGGAGCTGGCGGTGGATTCAGCGGAGGAGGCTTCAAAAAGCCGGGCTTCGGCAGCAAACCCTGGCAGCAACGCGAAGGCGAAGGCCCCAGCCCCGGCTACGGTGGCGGTGATGACGGCCCGCGCCGCGAAGACGCTGGCAGCGGCTACCAAGGTGGCGGCGAGGGTGGTGGTGGTTACGGCGGTCCGCCCAAACGCCCATTCGGCGGTGGCGGCGGCGGCAAACGCTTTGGCGGCGGCGGTGGTGGCTTCAAGAAGAAGTGGTAAGCAGTTCACGCTCTGACATCTGTCACACAATCTGCGGCATTACTCATGCCGTGCGCTTGTTTGTTCGGAGAAGCCACGGTCGTGAGCATGCAAGCACGTGAGATTCCGCGGCGAGACGGTTTCCCACACAGATTGTGAAGGCCACTTGCCAAGAAATCATTGGCGGCACGCTTCATGCGCTCTTAAATCTCAGCGTGATCGCCCCTGCGGCTGTCTCACCCTCAAGACCATGCCAAAATCCTCCGCACTACGCGACGCCCTGCAACAGTCGCCGAACAATCTTTCCCTGCTGTTGCTCTATGGCCGCGCATGCTTGGAAGAGCTTCATCTGGATGAGGCACGGGAGGTTTTCACCCGGGCGCTGAATGAAGACCCGGATCAGACCGATGCCATGCTCGGCATCGCGAAGGTTTCGTTCATGGAGGGAGACACCTCCGGTGCTGCCGTGCGTGCCGAACGCGTGCTGTTTCTCGAACCCACCAACGCCCAGGCGCATCTGCTTCTGAGCCGCGTTTATTTGAGCGAAGGCGACCGCACCAAGGCCATCGATCACTTCGACCGCGCCGCGCAGATCGACGGAACCATGAGCGATCCTGCATTGGAGCGCGAACTCGGCCGCACCGCCCGTGACGCGCGCAAAACCGCGCCAGCACCGGCTCCAGAGCCCGCGAATCAAGAAGCCCCGCCTTCTGGTGCTGGTGATGCCGACGAATTCTTCGACGATCCCTTCGATGATCCGCCCTACGACTGGCGGCCTGAAACTTTCTATGCTCCCGGCGATCCTGAGCGTGGCCGTGTTACTTTCGCAGATGTCGGTGGCATGGAGGAATTGAAGGAGGAGATCCGCCTCAAGATCACCTACCCGCTCCAGTTCCCGGACTTGTACAAGGCCTACGGTCGCAAAACCGGCGGCGGCATCCTCATCTATGGACCTCCCGGCTGTGGCAAGACGCTCATCCTCCGCGCAGTCGCGGGCGAAGTCCCCTGCAACTACCTCGCCGTCGGTCTGCACGAAATTTTTGATCCCTACTTCGGCAGCACTGAGCGCAACCTGCATCAGATCTTCGAAACCGCCCGCGCCAACGCGCCGTGCGTGCTCGTCTTTGACGATCTCGATTCACTTGCCCAGGACCGCCGCCAGATTCGCGAAAGCCAGATGCGTAACCTCGTTAACCAGTTCCTGCACGAGATGGACGGCATCCGCAGCGATAACCAGCGCATTCTCGTCATCGGTGCCACCAATCAACCGTGGGCGCTTGATCCGGCCTTCCGCCGCCCGGGTCGTTTCGATCAGGCCATTTTCGTGCCGCCACCGGATGCACCGGCACGCGCGCAGATCATCGACCTGCTCGCCAAGGACAAGCCCATCTCCAATTTTGACAACGCTGCCCTCATCGAAGCCACCAACGGCTTCTCAGGAGCCGATTTGAAGTGGGTGTTTGACCGCGCCGCCGAACTCGCACTCTCCGCCGCCATTCACACCGGCCAGCCGGTGCCGATCACGCTCGAACTGCTCCTCGCTGTGGCCAAGGCACATGCACCGACCACTCAGGATTGGTTTGAAGGCGTCCGCACCCACGCGCAACAGCACGAAGGCCCGGACAGCATCTTCAACGACATGCGCAAATTCCTCGGCGCACCTTCGAATACGAAGAAGGAGCGCTGATTAACGCTTCATCTCGCCGTCCACGATGCGCATCGCGCCACGCGGGTTCGAGTCTTTGAGCAGCTCCGGCAGCGCATCTTCTGGGAAGCCTTGATAGCAGACCGGACGCACGAAGCGGTAAATGCTCGCCGTGCCGATGCTGGTGAAGAAGCTGTGGCTCGCGGCCGGATACGGGCCGCCGTGATGCATTGAAGGGCAGACTTCGATGCCGGTGGGGAAACCGTTGAAGACGATGCGGCCGACCTTCTTCTCCAAGACACGCACCAGCGGTGCGAAGTCGCGCAGATCCTGTTCCGTGCCATGCAGCGTCGCAGTGAGTTGACCTTCGAGGCTGTTCGCGTAGCGCAGCATGTCCTCAAGGCTGGCACATTGGGTGATGATCGAGCACGGGCCGAAGACTTCGCGTTGCAACTCAGCATTGCCCTCCAGCACGTCGATGGTGGTGGTGAAGATGCGGCAGGCTGCCTGCGTGGCCGTTTCGCTCGGCGGCGTTTCGGATTGTCCGGCCAGATGCAGCCCATCAATCGTCTGCCACACGGCAGTGCCGGCATCGTAAGCCTCGCAAATGCCGCGATGCAACATCGTTTGCGGGGCCACCTTGCCGGCGAGAGCCGCCGCATTGCTGATGAACTGGTTCAATTCGCCTCCTTGCAGGCCCAGCACGATGGCGGGGTTCGTGCAGAACTGGCCCACACCCATCGTGACCGAGCCGACGTAGGCTTCCGCGATCTTCGAGGCACGCTCCTTGAGCGCACCGGGCAGCATAAACACCGGATTCACCGAGCCCATCTCCGCATACACCGGAATCGGATGCGAACGCGCCGCGGCCACATCCATGAGCGCACGACCACCACGAAGCGATCCGGTGAAACCCACCGCTTGTGTGATCGGGTGTTTCACCAACGTCATGCCGATGTCGTTGCCCTTGCCATGCAGTAGTGAAAAACTCCCCGCAGGCAGGCCGACCTTGTGCAGCGCATTCACCACCGCACGTCCCATCATCTCACAGGTGCCTGGATGCGCGGGATGGCCTTTCACCACGACGGGACATCCCGCTGCGAGCGCACAAACCGTGTCCGTGCCAACGACACCGATGGCGAAGGGGAAATTGCTCGCGCCAAACACCACCACTGGCCCGATTGGCATCATCACGCGGCGCACATCTGGTTTCGGCAACGGCTGGCGTTCTGCAATCGCATGATCCACGCGAGCCTCCGCCCAGGAACCTTCGCGAATCAAGGCCGCGAACAGCTTGCACTGCCCGATGGCACGTCCGCGCTCGCCAGTGAGGCGTGCCATCGGCAAAGCGGTCTCCGCATGCGCCCGTTCGAGCAGCGCATCTCCCATCGCCGTGATTTCGTCGGCAATCGCATCCAGCAGCGCCGCGCGCGTCTCCGGCGTGGCAAGACGCAGGCCATCGAAAGCCGCTTCCGCAGCCTGCAAGGCTTCATCGGCCTCCGCATGCGTGGCGTCCCCGTAAGCTGGCTCAAGCTGGGCGCTGGTGGTGGGATTGAAGGCGTGGAACAGATGGCTTTGTGGCGCGGATTCGCGGCCGGCGATGAAGTGGTGTCCGTTGAGTGTCATGGTGGGAGTCTCTAAAAGCGAAATGCGGTTTCGTCCAGCAATCGTGCGCCGTGCCAGAAGCGGGCGATTCCGACGGTGTTGTCGTCTTTGTCGTAGCGATAAACAATGCGATAAGGATAAACCACGATCTCCCGTGTTATCGCGTCATCAAATTCAGGAACAATCCGGCCTCGTTCGGGCAGAATGGCCAGAGACTCGGCGGCTGAAACGAGCTTTTCACCGAATCTCCGCGCCGTCTTGGGGTCATCGAGGGAGATGTAGCGCACAATTTCACGTAGATCCTGAATCGCACGAGGCGAAATGATCACTCGACAATCCATGAGGGCATCATCTCACGCACTTTGTTGATCGGAACCCCCTCGCCACGTTCGAGCTGCTCAAAACCTTCACGCACTCCGGCGATGAACTCGATCTCGCGGGCAATGTCGTTCAGAGGCATGTCCTCCGGCAGTTTCTCAATCAAGTCGATGGCGATCTGGCGGTTGCTCATGGTTGAATTATGTCAGATTTGAAGATCGCGGCAAGACCCGATCAGGCCATCGGGTTCATGAGTGTGCCGATACCGTCGATGGTGATGTTGACGACATCGCCGCTCTGAAGCGTGAATTCATCACCTGGAACGATGCCTGTACCAGTCATGAGGAAGGTGCCGGTGGGGAAAGTATTGTCGCGATAGAGGAACCCGGCAAGTTCCTGCGGCGTGCGTTTCAATTGAGACAATGTCGTTTCGCCTTCGAAGGCAACGACTCCAGCACGGTCAATTTGCAGGTGGATGCGAGTCGTAGGAGCAGGCGCCTCTGTTTGAATCAAGATGGCAGGCCCAAGAGCAGCGCAGAGTTTGAAGCACTTCGCCTGGGGCAGGTAGAGCGGGTTTTCGCCTTCGATGTCACGGCAGGAAAGATCGTTGCCAACGGTGTAGCCGATGATTTCGCCGCGTGAGTTGATGCAGAGAGTGAGTTCCGGCTCGGGCACCATCCATTTCGAGTCGCTGCGCAGATGCATCGCCTGGCCTGGATGCGCAACACGCTGCGGAGTGGCTTTGAAGAAAATCTCAGGACGTTCGGCGGCATAAACGCGGTCGTAAAAACTGCCACCACCGGCGTCTTTCGATTCCTCCATGCGGGCGGTGCGGCTGCGGAAGTAGGTGACGCCTGCGGCCCAGACTTCCTGCGAGACGATGGGGGCCAGGATGCTCTCAGTGACCGGCGCAGCGACGGCGGGAGAAGAAGCCGCTATTTGAGAGAGGTAAGCAGCCAGTCCTGCGATTTCGAGGAGAGCATCCCAGTTGGTTTCCGGTACGGCGTGCCAAGTGCCTGCGTTTTCAATGAAGATGCCGGAAGCGGTGCGGTAAAGGAGCATGATGGCGGCCAGACTAGAGGGACTCGCGCCGCGTGCAACCAGCGTCACTTCTGAATCTTCAGCAGCACCTCATCCAGGCCATGAAGACAGCTCGCCCACTGGATTCCAGCAACGGCCACACAGTCTCGATAACTCTCCGCCGCGCGACCGCCGACGATCAATCCCATCGAGGGCGGCAGCAGGTCGCGCATGCGCCGCAGCTTTTCCTCAATGACCGGGCATTTTTCCGGATAAACCACGCTCAGCGCCACCGCCTTCGCATGACGGGCGATGGCGCAGGCGGAAATCTCCTCCACCGGCAAATTCGGCCCGAGATAGGTCACATGCCAGCCAAGATCCCGTGCCGAGGCCGCCACGATCAACGCGCCCAATTCATGCAACTCCCCCGCCGGAGTAGCGACGACGAGTTCCGGCGCATGCGCGGCAGTCTGGCTTCCAGGCACTGCCGTCAGCAGCAGTTCACGGATCACCGCCGTGGCGATGTGCTCGTGGCTGGGGCGCAGACTGCCATGCTGCCAACTGTCGCCAATCTGGATGATCAGCGGGCAAATCACTTGATGCAGCATCCCGCGCTGGCCGAGTTGCCGACGCGCTTGGAGCAGCACTCGGCGCAAGGTGTCGGAGTCATACTTCTTCGACGCGGCAATGGCGGCCTCCACGAAGTGCTCCGCCGTCTCGAAATTCGCCTCCGGGGCAGCGACCGCGCTTGCAGGTAGCTTTTTCACCAGTTCCTCCAGCTCCACAGTGCCAAGCCTTGCCACACCACCAATGCGGTGGCCGTTTTCCGTGAGCACGCGCAGCAGTTTCAACCGCTTGATGGCTTCTTCGCAGTACATGCGGCGATTCGTGCCGGTGCGGCTGGGACTGAGCGCGTTGTAGCGGCGCTCCCATATGCGGATCACGTGGGAGCTGAGGCCGCTGAGCTGGCTGGCGTGCTGAATGGGACAGGGCATCGGGAGGAGATGTCGAATGGCAGTTGCCATTTGAGGCTGGCACTGGAACGATTACGCATTGCCGCCGCCTCTGGCTACTGTCTTGTCACATTTTCCGCCACATGCTGAATTACATCTGGGCCTTCCTCCTTCTCACCGGCATGTGCGCCGCCGCGCTGCTGGGCAATGTCTCCGGTGACGGCGGCATCGTCGCATCCATTCTCTCCAAATCGAAAGCTGCGGTCATGGACATCGCGCTGCCGCTGGCCGGATTGATGATTTTCTGGCTCGGTGTCATGCGCGTCATGGAAAAAGCCGGGCTGCTGGAACTGGCCGCCCGCGCCCTTTCGCCCATCATGCGCCGCCTCTTTCCCGATGTTCCGCGCGATCATCCAGCAATGAGCGCCATGATCATGAATCTGGCCGCCAACATGCTTGGCCTCGGCAACAGCGCCACGCCACTTGGCCTCAAGGCCATGACGCACCTCCAGGAGCTCAATCCGTACAAGCACACTGCCAGCAACGCCATGGTGACCTTCCTCGCGATGAACACCGCCGCGTTCACGCTCGTGCCCATGACGGCCATCAACTACCTCAACGCCGCCGGGGTCAAAGGCGCTCATCAAATCATCGTTCCCACCATCCTCGCCACGGCTTGCACCGTCGTCACCGCCGTGGTCACAGCCAAACTTTACGGCAAGCTGCCCATGTTTGCCATTCAACCGGATGACAGCGTGGAATCAACGGCCGCAGCCGATCAAACCGCGCCCGTGTCCGAAAAGATCACGCCGAAACGCCGCTTCTGGCTCATCGCCCTGTTCGTCATCTTTGGTGCCTGTGCCGTGCTCGAATTCATGCCTGCCACCGCTCGTGAGAGCGTCTTGCATGCCACCGGACTCAGCCAAGTTGTCGAAAAGGCGAAGCAGAAGGCCGCACCCGCAGCCAAAGCCACGCCAAACTCGGCTGCCGCTGAAGCGCCGCAAATCGAACCCGCGTGGAAGCGCTTCATGAACGGCGGTTCCGGCCTCGCCATTCCCATCGTGCTCGTCATCA
Source organism: Prosthecobacter sp. (assembly GCF_034366625.1). Classification (NCBI taxonomy): domain Bacteria; kingdom Pseudomonadati; phylum Verrucomicrobiota; class Verrucomicrobiia; order Verrucomicrobiales; family Verrucomicrobiaceae; genus Prosthecobacter; species Prosthecobacter sp. The sequence goes on along the minus strand of NZ_JAXMIH010000030.1, from coordinate 112,804 downwards.
CCCTCGGCGTCGGCATGGCGAAGGGCGTGAAAGTTTACGAGGAGTTCGTCGAAGGCGCGAAGGAGGGCTTTGCCGTCGCCACGCGCATCATGCCCTTCCTCGTGGCGATGCTGGCCGCGCTGGCCGTTTTCAACAGCTCCGGCATGCTCCTGCTGCTCGAATACATGCTGCGACCCGTGCTTGGCTTCATCGGCTTCCCAGTGGAACTGCTGCCGATGGCGCTGATGCGACCGCTGACCGGCTCCGGCTCGCTCGGCGTGCTCAATGACATCCTGCTGCGGCCTGAGAGCAGCGATCTGCTCAAATACACCGCCGCCATCATGTACGGTTCCACCGAGACCACGTTCTACGTCCTCGCCGTCTATTTCGGCAGCGTCGGCATCCGCCGCATCCGCCACGCCCTCGCAGCCGGACTCACCGCCGATGTCGTCGGCATGGGAATGGCTGTGATCATTGGTCGAATGCTTTTCTCATGAAATTCCTTCTCCCATGGCTGCTCGTCTGCGCCGTTCACGCCGCAGATCTCATCGAGCATGCAAAAGCACATCCCGATGGCAAAGCGGCGTTCAGCTTCGATGCCACCGCTTGGAGCGATGTCGAAGCCACCCGCCACCTGCCCATCGGCGTGTTCGACTCTGGCATCGGCGGACTCACGGTGCTCGAAGCACTGCTCACACTCGATGCCTTCCACAACGACACGCTGCAACCTGGAGCCGATGGCGCGGCCGATTTTGCGCAGGAACGTTTCATCTATTTCGGCGATCAGGCCAACATGCCCTACGGCAACTACTCCGCCGTCAACCGCACCGACTACCTGCGTGAATTGATCGTGAAGGACACGATTTTTCTCCTCGGCAAGCGATTCTGGCCTGCGAAGGGCAACGTCCCCTCATTCACCAAGCCGCCGGTCAAAGCCATCGTCATCGCCTGCAACACCGCCACCGCCTACGGCCTCGAAGGCATCCGCAAGGCCGTGGCCGCATGGAAAATTCCTGTGATCGTCGTCGGTGTCGTTGAAGCCGGAGCACGCGGTGTCCTCGAATCCAAAACTACCGGCGGCATCGGTGTCCTCGCCACAGTGGGCACCTGCGCCAGCGGCGTTTACCCGCGCACCATCACCCAAACCCTCGGCCTTGCTGGTCAAAGCGTCCCCGTCATCGCCCAGCAGGGCAGCGCCACACTCGCCGGAGCCATCGAAGGCGATGCGGCGTTTCCTGAATCCGTGTCAGCGTATGCGTTGAAGGAAGCTCGTGCCCTGATGGAGGCCTATCGCGATGCCAAACCGACCAAACCGCTGCAAACCATCGTCCTCGGCTGCACGCACTACCCGCTCGCCAAGGATGAGATCGACACCGCCTTCGATTCACTGCGCCAGGAGCCAGCGTTTCGCGATTTGATCGCCGAACAGCGCCTCTTCGTGAATCCCGCTGAAGCGACAGCCAAAGAGCTGTTCCGTGAGCTTGCCAAGGCAAAGCTGCGTTTGAAGCCCGGCGAACACTGCATCCTCGAACACGGCCAGTTCTACCTCTCCGTGCCCCGCGTCGATGAAGTCGGCATTCAACTCTCCGCTGACGGCAACTTGGACCGCGACTATAAGTATTCGCGGTCACCCGGCCAGTTCGACTACGAAGACACGAAGAACGTGCCTCTCTCTCCGGCCCTGATTCCGGCCAACAGCGCCAAGCTGGTGCGTGAACGCCTGCCCACAGTATGGCAAAGCCTAAGCCATTGAGGCAACGGCTCCATTCCTGCAGGCAGCCAATGGATGGCCTTCACACCATTGAACAACCAGACTCTGACAAAGAAAGTCGGCAAAATGGAGAGACTCATCGTGGATGGCTGAGATCCTTGCGTGTCTTGTGAAAAAGCTGATGCGTGATCCTCTCACGCCCTCAGTGGCACCACTTTGCGGTCCAGATCATGCACGGCATGGATGCGGCGCACGGTGCCGCTTCGCGAACGCATCAGGATGGAGTGCGTTTCGACGCGATGGCCGAACAAACGGCAACCGGGCAGCAGCGGGCTGTCGCTGATGCCGGTGGCGCAGAACAAGGCGCTCTCACCGACGATGAGTTCGTTCACCCGAAACACTTGATTCAATTCTGATGCGGAGACCTGGGTGGCAACTTCGGCCTTATGCGCGTCGTTGTGAAACCACATGCGCAATTGCATGTCGCCACCGAGGCATTTCAACGCCGCAGCGGCCAGAATGCCTTCGGGCGAGCCGCCCATACCAACGTAGAGGTCACAGGTCGGTTCCGGCATCGACGGGGCAACTGCGGCGGCGATGTCACCATCGGTAACCATGCGCAACGCAGCCCCGGTGCGGCGAACCTCATCGACAATCTCGTGATGACGGGGACGATCCATGGTGACCACGACGAGATCGCGTTCGCGTTTGCCCAATGCTTCGGCCACGAAGCTGATTACTTCTGTGAGCGGCATGTCGAGGAAGCAACGGTCCCCCCTGCCCTCCAGCGCTTTCTTCACCGCCGGACCATAAGCGATCTTATGGCTGTAGAAGCTGGGGAGACTTTTCATCGCGCACGGAGCACCATCGGGAATCTGCGCTGCTGCGATGACTGAAATGCTGTTGGGCAGCCCCTTGGCGATGTTGCTGGTACCATCAATGGGATCAAGGGCGATGTTGAATCGCGGCGTGCCATCACGCCATGTGCCAAGATGCTCGCCAACGAAGATGCCGGGCGCGTTGTCTTTGATGCCTTCACCGATGACGACTTCACCACGGATGTCGAGGATGTCGAACACGCCGTAGATCGCGCTGCATGCGGCACCGTCAGCGAGTTCCTTCTCGCCACGTCCCAGCCAATGAATGGCCTGCAAGGCCGCGTTTTCAGTGGCACGAACGAATTCAAATTCGAGAACGCGTTCGAGGTCGTGAGCACTGCGGAGAGGGGGAAGGCTGGTGGACATGGCTCATCAATGTTGAATGACGAATGGCGGAATGACGAATGAAAGAATCACGACTTCTGACATTTGGGGCAGTAGAAGGTGGAACGCTGGCCGAGGACGATGCGTTTGATCTTCGCGCCGCAGACGCGGCAGGGTTCGCCCTCGCGATCATAGACACGGAGGGTCTGGGCGAAGTAACCGGGCTCGCCACTCTCGTTCACAAAGTCGCGCAATGTCGTCCCGCCCATCTTGATCGAGGCTGCGAGCACATCGCGGATGGCTTTGACCAGCTTTTCAAGACGCGGACGCGTGACTTTGCCCGCAGGCTTGCGCGGATCGATGCCAGCCATGAACAAGGCCTCGCTGGCGTAGATGTTGCCAACACCAACGACGACGTGCGCGTCCATGATGACAAGCTTGATCGCGGCAGTTTTGCCTTGGCAGGCGGCATGGAGGTGCATGGCTGTGAATTCATCCCCCAACGGCTCGGGTCCGAGGTCTTTGAGCAGTGCATGCTGCATGGGATCGCCCTCAATCCACAGCGCGGCTCCGAAACGACGCGGATCATGCAAGCGGAGTTGCTTGCCGCTGTCCAGCGTGATCGCCAGGTGGTCGTGCTTCTTGAACGGCACGTCCGGTGAGAGCACCCGCAGATTGCCGGACATGCCGAGATGAATCATGAGCGTGCCTTTGGCGGTGCCAAAGAGCATGTATTTGGCCCGGCGGATACCCGAATCGATGCGGCAGCCTTCGAGTTCATGAATTGCGTCCGGCACCGGCCAGCGCAGGCGTTTGTCGCGGATGATCACCTCACGCACACGTTTGCCGATCACATGCGGCGAAACACCGCGCAGCGTGGTTTCGACCTCGGGAAGTTCTGGCATGGGCTATTGGCCTTCGAGTGCCTGTTCCACGGCCCGCCAAGCCAGCATGGCGCATTTCACGCGCTGTGGGAACTTTTGCACGCCTTCCAACAGAACCAATTCACCGAGGGCGTCTTCATCCTGCGGTATTCCATCCCCCATGACGACACGGCGGAAGTCCTCGCGCATGGCGGCGGCCTGCTCCTTGGACTTGCCTTTGATCTTCTGCGTCATCATGGAGGCGCTGGCCTGGCTGATGGCGCAGCCCTGGCCGGTGAACTTGAGGTCGTCGATGTTCTGGCCGTCGTCGGACAGGCGGAGCCAGACGTCGATCTCGTCGCCGCAGGAGGGGTTGTCACCATGCGCATGCAGGCAGGGAGGCGGGATTTCGCCGTGATTACGCGGATTGCGCGAGTGATCGAGGATCACCTGCTGGTAGAGATCGCGGAGGTCGTCGGAGAGAGGCATCAGGTGAAGAATTTGCGCGCGGCGAGCAGTACTTCGACGAGCCGGTTGATTTCTTCGATCGTGTTGTAGAAATAGAAACTGGCGCGGGTAGTGCCGGGCACTTTGAAACGCTTCATCAGCGGCTGCGTGCAGTGATGACCGCCACGCATGGCGACGCCGTGGCTGTTGGCAAACTCGACAAGGTCATGTGGATGAGCGCAGTCGAGATGGAAGGCGACGAGTGCCCCGCGATGGCCGGACTGCGGCCCCAGGATGCGAATACCTGGCACCTCACGCATCTGCTGCACGGCATAATTGGAGAGGTTGTGGTCGTGGCGCTGGATGTTTTCGAGGCCGATCGCCTGGAGGTAGTCGATGGCGGCGGCGAGTCCGATCACCCCGGCGATGTCAGGTGTACCGGCCTCAAAACGATGCGGTGGCGGTTTGTAGGTGCTGGCTTCGAGCGAGACGGAGAGGATCATCTCACCGCCGCCATGCCAGGGCGGCATGGTTTCGAGCCGTTCCATGCGGCCATAGAGCACGCCAATCCCGGTGGGCCCGCACATCTTGTGGCCGGAGAAGACAAAGAAATCGCAGCCGAGATCACGCACGTCGATGGGCATGTGCCCGGCGCTTTGCGCGCCATCGAGCAGCGTGACCGCACCAACCGCCTTCGCTTTGGCACAGAGTTCACGGGCGGGGTTGATGGTGCCGAGCGAGTTCGAGATGTGAACGAAGGCGAAGAGTTTCACCTGCTCGTTGAGCAATGCCTCAATGGCGGCCGAGTCGAGCGTGCCGTCGTCGAGCACGGGGATGTGCTTCAGCGTCGCGCCAGTGCGCTGGGCGAGAAGCTGCCAGGGCACAAGATTGCTGTGATGTTCCATGCCTGTGACGAGAATGACATCGCCCGGACGGAGGTTTTGCGTGCCCCAGGTGTTGGCGACGAGGTTGATGCCTTCTGTCGTGCCCCGGGTGAAAATGATCTCGTCATCCGTCGCAGCCCCGATGAAGCGGGCCACCTTTTTCCGCGCCGTTTCAAAGGCGTCGGTGGCACGGACACTCAGTTCATGCAGCGCCCGATGGACGTTGGCGTTGTCCCGTTCGTAGTAGTGCGACAGCGTCTGAATGACCGCACGCGGCTTCTGGCTGCTGGCCGCACTGTCCAGATAGACCAGCGGATGCCCATGAACCTGCTGGTCAAGAATGGGGAAATCAGAGCGGATGCGATGCCAGTCCATGATTTCGGACCTCGGCAACTAGCGTGCCGCCATGCTCTGACGCGGCGATCCGGCGGCAGGAAGGTGACCAGCGTAGATGCCACGATTTTCGACCTGACGGGCACGATCCTGAATGGACGCCGGTTTGCCATTGGCAGGAAGCTCGTTTTCCGCCAGATAACCCAACAGTGCGGTCGCAGTCTGATCCATCATCCTCACCGGATAGCTGTTCATCAAGCCATTAAGAGTTCCACAACTGGTCAGGCAAACGGGAAGCAGCACAAGTGTGGCGAGTCGAAAATATTTCATTAGCAGCGTGTTTATCATGCCGGTTTGAATCTGTAAACAACAAGATGCTCAGCGTTTGAAAGCCAGCCCGGAGTTGGTGCTGCGATCTGCCGGCAGGATTCCATGCATCCCCCTGTCTTCCACCTGCCGTCCTCGCATCTCCATTGATTTGCCACCACCCGCCTCCTTGCTCTCCTCTACCAGCATCAGCAGAGGGGCCAGCCGTAACGCCGTGTTGATGAGACTACAACTGCTCAGCAGCAGGCAGGCGGCGATGGCAAAAATCAGACGAATTAAAGACATTCATCGTGTTTAACACAGTCGCCCCAAAGAGTAAACAGTTTTGCTACCGCAGGTCACGCAGGACAAAGAGGGAACTTGCAGATTCGGGGGCAAACATTCAGCCTGCGCCTCCGTATTGCCCTGCTCTCTCCCAAAACCATGAAGAAACTGCTCTGCTTCCTCCTTGCCGCCGCCTCACTGCACGCGCAGCTCGAACTCAAAAAGGGCGACAGCATCGCCATCCTCGGCAACGCGTTGCCGGACCGCTCGCAGCACTTCGGCTGGCTGGAAACACTGCTCACACAGGCGAATGCCGACAAAGACCTCACCTTCCGCAATCTTGCGTTCTCCGGGGACGAAGTGCAGACCTGGCACCGCATCGACAACTTCGGCACGCGCGACGAATGGCTCGCCAAGGTGAAGGCAGACGTGATTTTCGCCTTCTACGGCTACAACGAGTCCTTCAAGGGCTACGAGGGCATTGAGGAGTTTAAGAAGAACCTCGCCAAGTTCATCGACGACGCCAAGGCGCAGAACTACAGCGGCAAAGGAGCGCCGCGCATCGTGCTATTCTCACCCATCGCGCTGCAAAAGCTCGCGAACCCGAGCCTGCCGAAGGTCGAGGACACGAACACCAATCTGCAAAACTACACCGCCGCCATGCTCGACGTGGCGAAGGCCCAAGGAGTGGCTGTGGTCGATCTGTATCAGCCCACGGCGAAGGGATTGCCGGAGGGCAGCACGCTGGATGGTCTCTATGTGACCACCACGGGCGACAAAGCGATCGCCGAGGCTGCTTTCAAAGCCCTGACGGGCAAAGACGCGCCGCAGGTGAATGAAAAGCTGCGCCAGGCCATCGTGGCGAAGAACTGGGAGTGGCATCAACGCTACCGCACCGTGGACGGCTACAATGTCTATGGCGGTCGCAGCGGCCTCGCCTACACGGCTGGCGTCGGCGGCTTCAAGCAGAACGAGCGCACTCCTGAGAAGCCCTACATCTCCAATTATCAAACCATGATGCAGGAGATGGCGCAGCGCGATGTGAAGACCGCGAACCGCGACAAACGTGTCCACGCCATTGCCAAAGGCGGCGATATTGAGGTGAAGGACGACAATCTGCCGCCCGTCGAGTCCGTGCCGACGAACATGCCGAATCCGAAAGAGGGCAAGGAGTTCAACAAAGTGCCGATGACCGGCATGACCTTCACGCCTGAGGGCTTGGTCGCGTTTCCCGACGCGAAGGAGTACCTGAAGCACATCCAGCCTGAGAAGGGCCTCAAACTCACGCTCTTTGCCGATGAGAAGATGTTTCCCGAGCTGGTGAATCCTGTGCAGATGGCCTGGGACACGAAAGGCCGCCTGTGGGTGGCCGCGTGGCTGAACTACCCCGAGCGCACGCCGACGAGCAAGAAAGGTGACAGCCTCCTCATCTTCGAGGACACGAACGGCGACGGCACGGCGGACAAGATGACCGAGTTCGTCGATGATCTGAACTGCCCCACCGGCTTCAACTTCTACAAAGACGGCGTCATCGTCATGCAGTCGCCCAACCTCGTCTATATCGAGGACACAGATGGCGATGGCAAAGGCGACAAGCGCACGATCCTGCTCATGGGCCTCTGTGCCGCCGATTCGCATCATGAAACCAACGCGCTGAGCTACGACTGCGGCGGCGCGCTTTATCCGAGCGACGGCGTCTTCCACCGCACGCAGGTCGAGACGCTCTACGGCCCGGTGCGCAACACCAACGGCTGCATCTACCGCTTTGACCTCAACCGCCGCAGCCTGGAGCGCTTCACCACCGACGCCACGGTGAATCCGCATGGCAAAATCTGGGATCGCTGGGGCAACGCCTACTTCACCGATGCCACGGGCAATGTGAACACGTTTGCGGAAGCCTCCTCGTGCTACTTGCCGCGTGAAGGCGGCGGCAGCGCGAAGCTGAAGGAGTTCTGGAAGCGTCCAGCGCGCCCCAGCCCTGGGAACAACATCATCTCCAGCCGCCATTTCCCCGAAGACTGGCAGAACAACTTCCTCAACACCAACGTCATCAGCTACCAGGGCATCTGGCGTGTGCCGCTTGAGCAGGATGGCGCGGGCATGAAGGGTGAGATCAGCAACGAGCTCGTCAAAGCCGATCCCGCCGTGTATCCGACCTTCCGCCCCAGCGCCGTCAGCGTCGGCCCGGATGGCGCGTTGTATTTCTGCGATTGGGCCAATGCCATCATCGGCCACATGCAGCACCACCTGCGCGACCCAAACCGCGACCACGGCCACGGTCGTATCTACAAGCTCACCTATGAAGGACGCGAACTGCTGAAGCCCGCCAAAATCCAGGGCGAGAGCATCGAGTCCCTCCTCGAAAACCTCAAAGCCTGGGAAGACAACGTGCGCATGCGCTCGAAAATCGAACTCGCGAAGCACGATCCCGCCAAAGTCGCCGCCGCAGCCAAAGCGTGGGCTGCGAAGCTCAACAAGAGCGACAAGGAATTCGAACATCATCGCCTGGAGGCGCTGTGGACGCACCAGTGGGTCGATGTCGTCGATGTGGACCTCTTGAAGCAAGTTCTCGCCTCATCCGAGCCCCGTGCCCGCGCTGCTGCAACTCGTGTTCTCTGCTACTGGCGTGATCGCGTGCCAGGAGCGCTCGATCTGCTCAAAGTCGCCGTCAACGACGCCGACATGCGCGTGCGCATGCACGCCGTCCGCGCTCTCAGTTTCTACCAGCCAACGCCCGATGCGGAGAAGGCTCTCGAAATCGCCTACGACGTGCTCAAGCAGCCCACGGACGATTACATCGACCACGTCTTCAGCGAATGCCGCAAAGGCCTGCAATCAGTGGTGAAGTCCAAAGTCCTGCCCAAAGACCCCGCCGCGCTGGCCGAGTTCATCGCCAAGACCACCGATGCCGATCTCAAAGGCTTGCCCGATGTCGAGCCCGTGCTCATCGAGAAGCTCACACGCCCAAAAATCACCGCCGACATCCGCGTGAAAGCGCTGGAGGAAATGGTGAAGCTCAGCGGCAGCGAACGTCCGCTCGTCATTCACAACATGCTCAAGCTCATCGACGCCCGCGAAGGCGCTGGCAGCACCGCCGAGGAGCTGGCGAAGCTCGTTTACACCGACAATCCCGGCGTCGTCACCCGTTACGCCATTCAACTCAAAGCCCTCGCCAAGGATGCCAAAACCGCGCCCGTGAAGCGCTCCACCTTTGCTATGCTCATCTTCGCCGCTCGCAGTCCCGACACTATCTGGGCTGAAAACGTCAGCGACGGTGGCCAGCTCAATTACTTGGTCGAATCCATCGCCCTCATTCCCGCCAACGAGGCAGCGCTGCGCGCCAAATTTCAGCCGCACCTTGCCGCGCTGCTCGCCGATGGCAAAATCAACGGCGGACGCCTCCGTGCTGTGCTCACCGCTTTGCCTTTGACCGGTGCTGACAATGCCTCTGCGAACTTCAAACTCGTCGCCCAACACCTCATCGACGGCAAAGAGCGCAACACCGCCGCCAAGGCCTTGATGAAGTTCCCCAAAACCAGTTGGGATGCCACGCTCGCCAAACCCATCACCGACTCCGTCCTCGCCTACGGCAAGACCGTCAAGCCACAGGACCGCAGCAAGCCCGAGTACGTTGAAGTCATCGCCGCCGCCAAAGAAATGGCCGCGTTGCAAAGCGAGGCCGGAAAAGCCATCCTCGCCGAGCTGAAAACCATCAGCGTCGATGTCTTCATTGTTCACACCGTGCACGAGCAGCTCCGCTTCGACACCACGCGCATCGAAGTCCAGGCTGGCAAGAACTTCGAGATCATCTTTGAAAACGACGACGTCATGCCGCACAACCTCGTCATCGTCCCGCCCGGCAAGCACATGGACATCGGCATGGCCGCCATGACCATGACTCCCGACAAACTCGACAAGCAAGGCCGCGCCTTCCTTCCCACCACCTTCGAAAAAGAAATCCTCGCCGCCACCAAGCTCCTCGAACCCGGCCAGAAAGAAACCATCAAGCTGAAGGCTCCTTCACAGCCCGGTGAATACGAGTTCGTCTGCACCTTCCCCGGCCACGCCGTGCTGATGTGGGGGACGTTGAGTGTGGCCAAATAGACCGAGTCTTTTTTAACAATCACAGGCAGGTTGGCTTCATCGTCAGACTGTTTTGTTTCCATTAAAACTGACGTTACCCGTCGGTCCTACCCAGCATAAGACACGGCTTTACTCGTCCCACCAGCCCATGAATAATCGCGGCATGAATGCTGACAGCCACGAGTTCTCCACCACCGCTGAATCCATCACGATCACGGAGATTCCGCCTTCGATTTTCATTTCGGAGGCCGTGTTCCTGTCGGTGGCGTTCGTGCTGGCAGTGGTCTTGTTTGTTCGTTCTCGATCGATGGCAAATGGCATTCTCATTGCTTCGATCTGCTGCATCATGCTGGACCAAGTGCCATATGCGCTGGGCGAAATTCCGTTGTTTCAATCCTCGCATGCGTACTTCTCGTTCGTTTCCGTCCTGCAGAACTGGGCTGGTCGTTTCAAATGCATCGGGGCGTTTCTCCTGATGGTCTATCTGGCCTTCAAGCTGCTTGCCGTTAAGAACGCCCGAACTTAGCCCGCTCGGTCTTGCGAATGAACGTGTCTGCCTCGGGAATGCCGGGGACTTTCATCGCAGCACCGTCCCAGGCGATGCTCTTCTGCAATCGCAACGCCACGATGCCTGCGAGGCCGATCTCGGTGAGGTGACCGCCGAGATCGAAGTCGGCAAAGACCTTCGGGCCGCCGTGAATGGCGTCGATCCATTCGTCGAGATGGCCTTTCACGCGCGGAAGAGACTGCGGAACGGTTTTTGCGGCGGCGTGATTGCCTTCGCCCACAAACTTCGCGTCCTCGTTGAGCTTGATGTAGCAGTCGCTGTTCCACAGTCCGCTCTGGAGCTGGCCTTTGTCGCCGACGAGCAGACAACCTGTGCGCGGCAGTGTGCCGAAGGTGCTGTGCAATGCCGAGGTGACGTCCTCGGGCGGCAAATGGCCGCCAGTGTAGAAATGCAGGCGAACCGGGGCGCGGTCGCCACGTTTGGGAAAGTGATAGGTCACGGTGCAGGCGGCGGCGAAGCTCTCCTTGCCGAGTCCTTCGCCACGAATGTCGATCTTGTCCGGGTAATCGAGATTCAGCGCACGCACGGGCATGTTGAAGCCGTGGCAGCAGAAGTCGCCGAGTGAGCCGCTGCCGAAATCATACCAGCCGCGCCATTTCGCCGGATGGTAGATGCCGGCCTTGTAGGGACGCTCCGGCGCTGTGCCAAGCCAGAAGTCCCAATCGAGGCCCGCCGGCACCGGATCGCTCTCTTTGGGCAGCTCCTCGCCACTGGGCCAACTGTGCGTGGGATGCCACACATGAATGTCGGAGATCGTGCCGAAAAATCCGGCAGCGATGAGCTCCATGCTGCGACGCAGGTTCGGTGAGGCGCTGCCTTGATTACCGGTCTGCGTGATGACCTTGGCTCCGCGTGCCATTTCCCGCAACTCGCGTGCCTCGGCGATGGTGTGGGTGAGCGGTTTCTCGCAATAGACATGCTTCCCTGCCTGCATGGCCGCGCGGCAGATCGGCGCATGCCAGTGATCCGGTGTGGCGATCACGACGGCATCGAGCGAGGTCTCCTTGGCGAAGAGTTCTCGGTAATCACGATACACAGCGGCCTTTGCGACGCCTTCGCCGTGTTTCTTCTGCGAGTTGGCGATCTGCGCGGCATCGACATCGCACAACGCACCGACGTGGTGGCCGAGTTGAATGATTTTGCCCACGTGACCCTGAATCTGCCCGCCCATGCCGATGAAGCCGACATTCAGTTTCTTCGCCGCCTGCCCGCGCAGCAGGCCAGAGGGCAAAATGAGCATGGAACCGGCGGTTTGGAGGAAGGTGCGGCGGGAGGATGTCATGACGGGCAATGCCAGACGAAACGCACCCTGCCACCGAGATTGTTCAGGAGACGCAGTCTGCGCAGCAGTCTCGCAGACACCGATGTGAAACGAAAAAAGCGGCGCAAAGCGTAACGAATGCCGTATTTGAAAGCATTGAGTGTGGTCGGCATTGTGGCCAAAACCACCAACCTATTGATCCTGCGCACCATGTCCTCTTTCCTTCAATTCGATCATACCGGCAATCCGGCGAACGTCCTTCAACTCAAGGAACGCGTGCTTGCACCACCCGAAGGCCACGAAGTCCGCGTGCGCATGCGCTATGCTCCCGTCAATCCGGCGGACCTGAATTTCATCGAGGGCACCTACGGCCGGGCCGCGCATCCGCCCTGCATTCCCGGTCATGAAGGGTGTGGTGAGGTCGAGGAGGTCGGCAGCGCTGTGGTCTCGCTGGCGAAAGGCGATGTGGTCATCCCGCTGCTCGGCACGGGCTGCTGGACGCAGCATCTCACCGCCCCGGAGCATCACTTCGCCAAACTGCCGCCGCAGATCGATGCCGTGCAGGCCAGCATGCTGCGCGTCAACCCTGTCACCGCTTGGGCGCTGCTCAATCACCACATTCGTCTCGCCAAAGGCTCCTGGGTGGCGCAAAACGCCGCCAACTCCGGCGTGGGCCGCGCCTTGATCCAGCTCGCCCATCACTTCGGGCTGCGGACGATCAATTTCGTCCGTCGCGCCGAACTGGTCGATGAATTGAAGACCCTCGGGGCCGACGCGGTGGTGCTTGATACCGCCGAAGGTGTGGCCGAGGCCAAAAAGATCGTCGGCAGCGAACCTGTGCAGCTTGCCGCGAACGCCGTTGGTGGCGACAGCGCCATTCACCTCATGGATCTGCTCAGTTCGGAAGGAATCATGGTGACTTACGGAGCGATGAGCCGCCGCAGCCTCAAGGTGCCGAACAAATTCCTCATCTTCAAAAATCTCCAGCTTCACGGACTGTGGATCACGAAATGGCTCGAAAAAGCCAGCACGCCCGAACTTTACGAAGTGCTCGATCCTCTCACGGCTCTCATCGAAAAGGGCGAACTTGTCACAGCCATCGATCAAATCGTGCCGTTGGCCGATTTCAAGCAGGCCATCCTCCGTGCGCAGGAGGGCTCTCGTCACGGCAAAGTCATTCTCGATCTCGCCTGAACTGATGCGCGTCCTCCTCACGAATGACGACGGCATCACCGCGCCTGGTTTGCAGGCTTTGGAAGAAGCGGTGAAACAGCTTGGCTGGCAGCCGGTCATCGTGGCACCCGCTCACGAGCAAAGCCAGTGCGGCCACCGTGTCACCACGCATCAACACCTCAAAGTGGAACCGCGCGGCGACCAGCGCTTCGCCGTCCACGGCACACCGGCAGACTGCGTGCGGCTGGCGCTGTTCGCTCTTGATGTGAAGCCGGACCTCGTGATCTCCGGCATCAACGCCGGTGGCAACATGGGCCAGGACATCGTCATCTCCGGCACCGTCGCCGCGGCACGCGAGGCTGCGTATCATGGCATTCGTTCGTTTGCACTGTCGCACTACATGATTCGCGAACTCGCCGTCGATTGGCGGCGCACCTCGGCCTGGGTCGCGGACATTTTGCGTGAAACACATCTCCAGGATCATCCGCTCAATTCTTTTTGGAACATCAATCTGCCGCATCTGGCTCCCGGCCAGCATGCTCTCCCTCCCCGCATCGCGTGCCAGCCCGCTCATTCGCCTTTGAACGTCTCCTACACCCAGAACGAGCATGGCTACGCTTACAGCGCCTCCTATGCCTCACGCCCCCGCGATCCCGGCTCGGATGTGGATGTCTGTTTCGGCGGCAACGTCGCCGTTTCGCTGCTGCACGTATAACTGAACGCACGGGTGGTTTTGCTGCCTAAAACGCGCCCGCCTTGACATCCGGGCGGAAAGCATGCCCTAAGTAGCCCCCTTTTTCCGACCAATCCCTGTTCATACGCACATGCCCAAAGCCCTGATTATTGCCGAAAAGCCCAGTGTTGCCGCCGATCTCGCCCGAGCACTCGCCAAAGCCCCCGGCATGAAACCCTTCGCCAAAGAAAAGGACTGGTACGAGAACGAAACGCACGTCATCTCATCCGCCGTCGGCCATCTGCTGGAACTCGGCATGCCCACGGTCGATGGCAAAAAAGTCGGCTGGGGCTTCACCAGCCTGCCGATCATGCCGGAGAAGTTTGAGCTGAACCCCATCGAACAGAGCGCAGACCGCTACAAGCTCCTCGCCAAACTGATGAAGCGCAAGGATGTCGATTCTCTCATCAATGCCTGCGATGCTGGCCGCGAGGGAGAACTGATTTTCCGTTACATCGTCGATGCCACCGGCACCAAGAAGCCCATCAAGCGCCTCTGGATGCAATCCATGACGCAGGGAGCCATCCTGGACGCCTATAAGAAGCTGCGCACCGACGAAGAGATGCAGCCGCTGGCCGACGCGGCCAAGTGCCGCAGCGAGAGCGACTGGCTTGTCGGCATCAACGGCACCCGCGCTCTGACCGCGCTGAATTCACGCCACGGCGGCTTCCGCCTCACACCCGTGGGCCGCGTGCAAACGCCAACCCTTTCCATCATGGCCGGTCGCGAGCGCGAGATCGCCGCCTTCGTGCCGCGCACCTATTTTGAAGCCATCGCGCTGTTTGAAGTGCCTGCGGGTCGTTACCAAGGCCGCTGGATCGACGAATCATTCAAAAAGGACGAGAACGACGAGCACAAGAAACAGGAGCGTCTTTGGAATCAAGGCACGGCACAGGCCATCGCAGATCGTTGCAACGGCAAGCCGGGTGTCATTGAGCAAGTGACCAAACCCGCGCGTCAAGCACCGCCGCTGCTCTATGACCTTACCAGCCTTCAACGTGAGGCCAGCAACCGCTTTGGTTTCTCCGCGCGCCGCACGCTCCAGATCGCGCAGGCGCTGTATGAGAAGTTCAAGGTGCTCACCTATCCGCGTACTGACTCCCGCCACCTGCCGGAGGATTATATCCCGACGGTGACGGAGACAATGCAGACCTTTGCCAGCCACGACAGCCGCAAGCACGACGCGTTGCCGCACGAACTCGGCACGCACGCTGCCACCGTCATCGACAACAAATGGGTGCGCCCCAACAAGCGCATCTTCGACACCACCAAAGTCAGCGATCACTTCGCCATCATCCCCACCGGCCAGATCCCGCCCAAGGAACTGCCGGAGGCCGAGCAGAAGCTCTTCGACATGGTCGCACGCCGCTTTGTGGCCGTGTTTTTCCCTGCTGCCGAGTTCGAAGTGACGACCCGCATCACTCGTGTGGACAAGGATGCCTTCAAGAGCGACGGCAAGGTGCTCAAGGAGCCCGGCTGGCTCGCTGTTTATGGCAAAAAGGCTGCCGAAGAGGCCGCGGAAGGCGGTGAGGACGCCGCCAAGCTCCTCGTGCAGGCCAATCCTGGTGACAAGGCCAGCGCGCTCAATGTCGAGGTCAACGAGCATCAAACCAAGCCGCCGCCACGCTTCACGGAAGCGACGCTGCTCTCCACCATGGAAGGCGCGGGCAAGTACGTCGAAGACGAAGAACTCGCCGAAGCCATGAGCGAGCGTGGCCTCGGCACGCCTGCGACGCGCGCCGCGATCATCGAAGGTTTGATCATGGACCGCTATGTCGAGCGCGTGCAGCGTGACTTCCACGTCACCGCCAAGGGTCTCGCCCTCATTGATCAAATCAGCGCCATCGGCATTGAGGCCCTCAGTTCGCCTGAAATGACCGGCCAGTGGGAGTACAAGCTGCGCCAGATGGAGCACCGTGAACTCGACCGTGACAGCTTCATGCGCGACATCCGTCGCGTCACCAGCCAGGTCGTCGAAAAAACC
Source organism: Prosthecobacter sp. (assembly GCF_034366625.1). NCBI lineage: Bacteria > Pseudomonadati > Verrucomicrobiota > Verrucomicrobiia > Verrucomicrobiales > Verrucomicrobiaceae > Prosthecobacter > Prosthecobacter sp. Next base: position 96,992 of record NZ_JAXMIH010000030.1, on the reverse strand, counting down.
AAGGCCTATTCCAAGGCCGCCAAGGACAAGGTTTACCCTGAATTCAAGGCCACCTGCGGCGTCTGTGGCAGCACGGAAGGTTACAAGCAGACTGAGGAGTTTTACGGCTGCAAAAACCCCAAGTGCAAAGTTCGCGTTTTCAAGGCCGTCGCCAGCCGTCCGCTTAGCGAGGATGAAATCCGCACGCTGATCGAAAAACGTTTCATCGGTCCGCTGGAAGGCTTCCGCAGCAAGAAGGGCAAGGATTTCAGCGCCGCGCTGCAGATCAAGGACGACATGAAAGTTGCCTTCGTCTTTGGCGACGGCACCGATCCTGACAGCATCAACTGGGATGAATGCCCGGTCATCTGCGACTGCCCGGTCTGTGCCAAGAAGGGCCGCGCGGGTGAAAAAATCCACGAAACGGCGGATGGGTATCAGTGCAAAATCAACGCCACGGACTCCTCCAAGTGCAACGCCCGCCTGCCGAAGAAGCTCTGCCAGAAAGACATCACGCCAGAGAACGCCCGCGAATTTTTCGCTGATGGCAAGACCTCGCTGATCGCCGGCATGATCTCCAAACGTGGCCGCCCCTTCAGCACCTTCCTCGTCTGCACGCCGGGTGAGAAGCGCATCATGAGCTGGGAGTTCCCGCCGCGTGAGGCGAAGCCCAAGGCAGAAAAGAAGCCCAAGAAACCAGCGGGCGTCAGCGGACGGAGTTAAACCGGCTCCTGCTTCGATTTGAGCAGATGCGCATACTTCACCTTCCAGTCTTCTGGAAGACGTGAAGGCCTGCCTTCGGGCATCTGCACGAGGGCCAAGGACTGGCGGCAGGTGATGAGCAGAGCGTTGTCCTCAGCTCGACGCATTTCAAACGAGCACCAGAAACGCACTCGCTCGACGGTTTCGAGCTTGCCGTGGATGATCAATTCATCACCGAGCTTCGCTGGCTTCTTGTAGTCGATCTCCGTGCGCACCACGACGGGATACAAATGAGTCTGCGCCATTTCACGCAACTTCATGCCCATCAAGCCGGCAAGACGTGTGCGCGCGGTCTCGATCATGCGCAGGTAGGCAATGTTGTGGACGACGCCACCGCAGTCAGTGTCGAAAAACATCACTTCCTCGCGAGTTTCGATGGTCGGCGTGAGATGCATGTCAATTCAAGGCGGCGCGCACGGTGGCTTCATCAACACCGCGCAGTTTGAACACGCGAAGCACGGTGTCTTCGATGAGATTGTTCGGGCACGAGGCCCCGGCGGTGATGCCGACGGTCACAGGGCCGTCGCTGGCGAGTTTGGTGGAATAACTTTCCTTCTCCGCCTTGAGGTGGAGATCGAAATGCACGATCTGCTCCAGTGATTTGAGGCAGTCGGCGGTGCGGATGAAGAACGTGGGCAGTTGCTGCTCGCCGATTTCAACGAGGTGTGTAGTGTTGGAGCTGTTGTAGCCACCGACGACGAGCAAAACATCGAGCGGCTGGCGCAGCAGACCGAAGAGCGAGTCCTGCCGTTCCTGCGTGGCTCCGCAAATCGTGTCGAAGACCTGAAAATTGACGACTCCAGCCTCAGGGCCATGCCTGTCCAGCACAGCCTGCTTCAAACGCCGCTGAACCTCCTCGGTCTCCGATTTGAGCATCGTGGTCTGATTCGCCACACCGATGCGGGTGAGATGCAGATCAGGATCAAAGTCGTCCGAGTGAGCCCCGGCCGGAAAACGCTTCAAGAAAGCCTCACGATCACCACCGTGGCGGATGTAATCGCAGACGTAATCGACATCGGCCAGCGTGAGCACCACGAGATAATTGCCCATGCCATCATCACCCATCGCACGCGAGGAAGTGGCGCGGGTTTCCTCGTGGCTGGCCTTGCCGTGGATTATGGAGGTGAAGCCGGTCTTGGCATACTGCCTCACGCGCTTCCACACGCTCATCACATCGCCACAGGTCGTATCGACCACCATGCAACCTCGATCACCGATCAGCTTCATCAGCCGCGTTTCAGCACCGAAAGCGGGCACGATGACGACATCCTCGTTCGTCATGGTGGCGACCATCGCCTCATGTTCGCTGTTCGGGATGCTGACCACGCCCATTTCGGTGAGCTGGCGGTTCACCTCCTGATTGTGGATGATCTCTCCCAGCAGGAACACCCGTCGGTCGGCAAACACCTTCCGCGCCGCATAGGCGAGGTCGATGGCACGCTCCACGCCGTAGCAGAAACCGAAATCACGAGCGAGACGAATCGTGGTGTTGCCCACGGTCAGCATGCTGCCACGCGCCCGGATTTTTTCGACGATGTGGCTGCGGTAATGCGTCTCCACCTCCGCCTGCACACGCTCCATGACCTCCGGCGTGCGGACATTCACACGGCGGGCGGCTGGAGAGGGTGCTGGAGCAGACATTGATGAGAAAAAAACTGGCCGGCGAATCAATAGTACATTTTGCCCTTCGCGGCGTCTTCGAAGACCTTGTTACTCATCATGTAGGAATCGGGTGGGTCGGCCAGCGTGGAGTCATCCAGCACAGGAAGCGACTTGCCATGGGTGGCGTCTTCCGGGTGAGAGGTGGCGATGATGAGCGGCGTGCCACTTTTCACCATGCTGAAGATCTTCTGCGCGGATTTGATCGGCAGACGCACGCAGCCGTGGGTGCAGGGATAAGGCTTCACCCAGCCCCAGTGCATGCCGTAGGCGGACTTGAACTCCATCCAGAACGTCATCGGATAACCGGCGCCAGGGCTGCTGGCACGACGGCGGTTGGCCGTCTTGCTGTAAATCGAATACGTGCCGAGCGGCGTCGGGCTGCTGGCGGTACCGACTGAGCATGGCGTGGCAAGCAGCACTTCATTGCCTTCCATCACATACACGCGCTGGGCGCCGGTGCTGAGCTTCACCTTCACGGCCGAGGGGTTTTTCACCGGCTTCGTGGGTGGATCAAAATTGAGCGAGTAGTTGCCTTTTTTCACGACAGCACATTGGCTCAAGGCGAGGGCAAGCCCGGCGAAGGCGAGCGCCTTCAGGGAACGACGGCAGATGGGGAGGAGGATATTCATGCAGGTTGCGATGTAGCACACGATTCCCATGGCTCCACAGATTTTCTTTCCCCAACAAACCTCTTGTAGCTAGATCGAAACTTTGCCCCTGTCCCTGCGTTGTATCGCCCCACATGCCCGCCACCACCTTGATCGACGTTCTTGTCCGCACCGCCACCAGCGCCGGATGCGAGGAGCCCACCCGCCTGCGCCACGCCCTCGAACTCGCCGCAGACAAGCGCCAGCCACTCCTGGATGCCGTCGTGGACAGCAGCATGGTCGATGAAGATCGCTTTTTCGCCCAGCTTGCGACCGGATTGGGCATGCCCTTCTCCGAAAATGGCATCGCCGATGCCGCTGAAGGCCTTCACAGCCGTTTTCCGGCCAAGCTGGCCCTGCGCCACCGCATTTGCCCTTCAGAGGTCGCCAACGGTGAAGTCACCATTCTTACCTACAATCCCTTCGACCTCAGTGCCCGTCAGGCCGTCGGCCAGGAGCTGCGCAAACGCGTCCACTGGCAGATCGCGCCGCGTCATCGCATCCTCGAAGCGCTGCATCAGGGCTACGGCGTCGGTGCTGAAAATTTCGAAGAACTTCTCGAAGGACGTGAAAGCGGGGATGACCACGACGACCTCAAGCAGGAGGTCAACGTCCTCGATGAAGCAGACGAAGAGGCCACGGTGATGAACTTCGTGAACCAGGTTTTCCGCGAAGCGCTCAAGGAACGCGCCACCGACATCCACGTCGAGCCGCTGGAGCGCGACCTGCGCATCCGCTACCGCGTCGATGGCAAGCTGCTCGAAGTCCCCGTGCCACCGAACATGCGCCTGCTGCAATCCTCGCTCATCTCGCGCCTCAAAATCATGGCGAACCTCGACATCGCCGAACGCCGCATGCCGCAGGACGGCCGCATCAACCTCGAACTCGATGGCGAACCCATCGACGTGCGTGTGGCAACGATCCCGAGCGTCAACGGCGAATCCGTCGCGCTCCGTCTGCTCACGCGCAAAAAATTCGACATCATGTCCCTCGGCCTTGATCCCGCCACCGAGGCGACGATTCGCAAGCTGCTCGCCGCGCCGAACGGCATCATCCTCGTCACCGGCCCCACTGGTTCCGGCAAGTCGTCCACTCTTTATACCTTCCTCAAGGAACTCAACACCAAGGAGCGGCGCATCGTCACCATCGAGGATCCGGTCGAAAACAAGCTCGATGGCATCATCCAGATCGCCGTGAAGCCGGAGATCGACCTCACCTTCGCCGCTGGTCTGCGCAGCATCCTGCGTGGCGACCCGAACGTCATCATGGTCGGTGAAATGCGCGACCAGGAGACGGTCGAAATCGCCATCCGCGGTGCCTTGACCGGTCACTTGGTCTTCTCCACGCTGCACACCAACGATGCCGTCGGCGGCATCTCCCGTCTGCTCGACATGGGCATCGAGCCGTTCATGATTTCATCCTCTGTGCGTGCCTTCCAGGCCCAGCGCCTCGTCCGCACCCTGTGCAATCTCTGCAAGCAGCCCGCGCACCACGAAGACAGCCACCTGCGCACCATCGGCTTCCCGCTGGAGTGGAAAAACAAGCTCTTCAAACCCGTCGGCTGCCGTGCCTGCCGCAACACCGGCTTCACTGGCCGTCTCGCCATCATGGAGATCTGCCTCATGTCCGAAGCTTTGCAGGACAAGATCAACAATCGCGCCAACAGCATGGAACTCAAAGCCCAGGCTCTCAAAGACGGCATGGTCCCGATGCGCCAATACGGCTTCCGCAAGGCATCCGAAGGCGTCACCACGCTGGAGGAAGTCATGACCGTGACGGCTGCCAGTGAGTAAGATTGAAATCCACACTCGCTGAATTAACAGAGCGCCATGCCCGCATTTACCTACACAGCTCTCACTGCAACCGGACAAACAATCACCGGATCGGTTACGGTAGGATCCAGAGCTGAGGCGTTTCGGAATATCGAGGCACAGGCGCTGACGCCGGTGAAGGTCACGCAGGAGGAGAAATCCGAAACGGCGAAGGCGAAAGCGGACGCGGCGGAAGGTCCGGTGAAGTTGAAGCGGGCGCAGTTGATCTTGTTCACGGAAGAACTCGCCGATCTGCTCGATGGCGGCCTGCAAATTGATCAGGCGTTTCGCATCATGCAGGAGCGGCAGGAAGCCTCTGCCCTGCGGCGCATCTCGACCACGATGCGCAATGAACTGCGCGAAGGCTCGACTGTGGCGAAGGCTCTGAGAAAAGCATCGCCAAGCTTCGATGATCTTTACTGCAATCTCGCCGCCGCCGGTGAGGTCAGCGGCTCTCTGCCGAGCATTTTGCGTCGTCTCGCGACCAATCTGGCCGTCATGGCCGATCTTCAGGCCAAGGTGACCCAGGCGATGATCTACCCCGCCTTTCTCATCGGTGCCTGCGTGGTTCTCATGGTCGTGTTCATGACCTTCATGGTGCCGCAGATCATGGATTTGATGGGGAAAAACGGCCAGCAGCTTCCTGCGGCCACGCAGTTGCTCATCAGCTTCAATCATTTCTTCGGCCAGTGGTGGTGGGCCATTCTTGCTGCCATCACCGCCATCGTTCTGACCTTCCGTGGTTACATTTCCAGCCCCGCAGGCCGCCTGTGGTGGGACGCCACCAAACTCAAGCTCCCGCTGTTCGGAGCGATCATGTCCATGCGCTTCTACGCGCAGTTTGCGCACTCCTTGGGCAACCTGATCACCAATGGCGTGCCGCTGCTCAACAGCATCCGCCTCGTCTCGAAGATTTCCGCCAACGTCTTCATCCAATCGCTGCTCGCCAAAGTCACCAACCTCGTTTCCGAAGGTGCTCCGCTGTCTTCGGCCTTGCGCAAGGTCGGCAGTTTCCCGCTGTTGCTGGCCGACATGATCGGTGTGGGCGAGCAAACCGGCCAGCTTGGCAAGTCGATGGAGAAATGTGCCATCCGTTACGACAAGGAGCTCGACAAGCGTATCAAGCGCATGACGGCGATGATCACGCCCGTCATCCTCATCTTCATGGCCATCATGGTCGGCACCGTGGCCTACTCCATCGTCGCCGCCATCGCCCAAAGCGTCACCGGCATCCGAGGTCAGTGAAACCTTCGGCCAAAAAATCTGTTAATCCCTCTCAAATCCTGTTAAAAACCTCCCGCAGCCACCCCTTCCCCATCTCCATGAAAATCCGCCCATCGCACACCTCTCTCCGCGCCGGTTTCACCCTGATCGAAATCGTCATCACGCTCACGATCATTGCCATCCTGGCCTCCGGCTCGATTTACCTGCTCAAAGGCCAGATCGACTCCGCCAAGGACACCCGCGTGGACAGCGACATCCAAGCCATCGGTCTCGCCCTTCAATCCTACGAATCCCGCGCCCTGCGCATGCCCACGACCGAGCAAGGCCTCAAAGCCCTCGTCGAAAAACCCACCATGGAGCCAATTCCTGAAAACTACCGCGCTTTCATGGAAGAGATGCCCAAAGACCCATGGGGCGCCGAATACAAGTACCGCTTCCCCGCCCAGAAATCGAAGAAGCCCTATGACGTCTGGACCATGGGTGCCGACGGCCAGGACGGCACCGAGGACGACATGGGGAACTGGAAGAAGACCGCGACGAAGTAAATGAATGCCGAATGCCGAAGCACGAAGACCAGCCATGACGCGAGTGATACCCTCACCCTTCGTCATTCTGCCTTCATTGATTCGCTTCGCTCCCCTCTGGGCTCCCTTCGGTCGTCTGTCTCGCTTCGCTCGGCTCGTCGTTCCACCGGCTTCACTCTCGTTGAGATCGTCATCGCCCTGACCATCGTCGCCGTTCTCGCGGCGGCGACGGTACCCATGTTGAAAGGCTTCCGGGAGGAGCGTCTCGCACGCGAACCAGTCACCGCGCTGGTCAAACTGGCCCGTGAAGCACGCATGCGGGCGATGACGGAGAAGCGCCCCTACCAGGTGGCGTTTCATGGCGGCGGCTTCACAGCATCGCGCTACTTCAATCCGTATCTCCAGCTCGCGGAACTGCAGGAGTTCCTCGAAACCGGCGAGAACCCACCGGCGGAGCAGGAAACTTTCGACAAGAACGATCTCGACAGCGGCGGCAGCGTCACCAAAACGACCGAACTGCCTCTCGCCCCGCCCGCGCCGAAGTATGACGAGCACTGGACGGAGAAGTACGAGATGCCGGAAGACATGCAGTACTCGTTGCAGTTCTGGTATGACACCGAACCGCTCTTTCTCGAAGGCGATGCCGTTAAACTATGGGTGTTCCAGCCCAGCGGCATCTGCCAGCCGCTGAAGGTCCACATCGACCGTGAATCCGCCACGTTCGATGTCGAGTTCGGAGCCCTGACAGCAGACATCGTGAAAGAGAGCGTCGATCTACGATGAAAACATCAGCCCACAGACGCCGGAGCGGCTACATTCTGTTTGAATTGGTGATCGCGCTGACCATCTTCGCCATCGCTGCGCTGGGACTGGCAAGGGCTTTAAACCAAGCTGCTGAGACGGCGAACTTGCTCAAGCGCGACCAGATCATCCGCATCGGCATGCGCAATTTTTTGGAGGAAATCCGCCGCAAGCCGATCACCGAGATGAGCACCTCGCAGATGGACACCACGTATGGCGTCACCTACACGAGCAACACGGAGCCGGTGGCGCTGCGCACGACCCGTGGCGACACCCTGAGCGACATTTACAACCTCACCATCACGGCGACCTCGTCTTTCGATGGCGTGCCCGAGGAAGCCACACTGAACGTCTATGTGTACAAATCCGCGCAACAATAGACGGCGCTCTGCCTTCACTCTGATCGAGGTCGTGATCGGCATCACGATCTTGGCCATGATCACAACAACATTGTTCGCGCTTATCCGCGGCTCGGTGCAGACGGCGGCGGAGATCGAGCACGGCAAGAGGGAAAGCGATGCCGTGAACCGCTTCATCGAATTGAGCCGCAAGGCCTTCACCACGCTGCCGAGCACGGCCACGGTCACGCTGAAGATGGTGCAGAACACGGAGCCTATCATTCAAGAAATCACCATCGCTGGCGCACCTGATTGTTTTCCCTTCGGACTCAGTCCCATCAGCCTGAAGGACACCACGCTGCGCATCCGTCCTCATCCCGATGGCCTGGCCGATTCCAATGAGATGCCGCTGCATTACCTCAGCCTCTCACGCGAGGACGTCATTCCACAAACCGATGACCGCCAGACAGGCATCCGCGAAGCCACCACCGGGCTGTATGCACCCGATGAAGAAGGCCGCTACTGGATGCCGCTGCTGCCGGATGTCGTCTCGCTGAAATGGCGCTTCTACGTCGAGAAAGAGGAGACGTGGTATGAGGAATGGAGCAAATCGCAGTGGCCGGATTTGATCGAAGCGCAGCTTGTGCTGAAGGATCGTACCCTGCCCATCCGCATGGTTTACAGCGTTCCTGTTCTTACCATCACCGCAGGCAGAACTCCCGCGCCAAGCAGCAGTTCCAGCAGCAACTCCACCTCCAGCGCCACTCAAACAGGTGGCGGTGGTGGCGCTCCCACGGGTGGAGGAGGTGGCGGCGGCGGCGGTCCAGGAGGAGGCCGTGGTGGTGATGGCGGCGGACGCGGCGGACAAGGTGGCGGTGGTCCGCCTGGAGGAGGCGGTGGCACGCCCGGAGGTGGTGGCAACTCTAATGGTGGCGGCGGAGGAGGCGGCCCTCCACGATGAAAACGTTGATGCTTTCTCGCACCCGCGAATCGGGCTCGGCCCTCATGCTCATGATCTGGGCCATCCTGCTCATGTCCGTCACGGTCATGGGCGTCGTCGAATACATCACCTACAGCGCCGAAGAGTCGAAAATGGCCGCGTATCAATTCCGTGCGCTGCATCTGGCGGAAAGTGGCCTTGCCGTCGGCCTGCACCCGAACATACGGCGTGGTGATCTTGTGTTGAAACAGAAAATCGGCCCGGAGAGCGGTTTCGACGTGGTCATCAATTACGAAGGTGCCCGCCTCCCGATCAACTACGCCACCGACGAGCGCCTGCGCGAGGCAATCTACAATCTCTTCATCTACTGGCAGCTCAATGCCGAGGACGCCGGCATCGCCGCCGATTCGCTGGCCGACTGGGTGGATAATGACAGCAACCAGCGCGCAAACGGCGCTGAGGCGGAGTATTACAAGCAGCTCGGCACCTACGACGCGCCGCGCAACCAAGGCTTCTCCCGCGTGGACGAAATGCTGCTCGTGCGCGGCATGGATGCCGTGGACCGCCGCAAACCCGACTGGCGTGAGTACTTCAGCATCTACGGCGAAGGCCAGATCGACCTGCGCACGGTCTTCAAAGACGTGCTGCTGGCCGTCACCGGTGCCTCCGAGGGCGATGTGACACGCTTCATCTCCGAACGTGACGGGGCCGATGGCATCCCCGGCACCGAAGATGACCGCCGCATCCGCGACGAGGAGGCCTACCAGATTCTCGGACTCAGCGGCGACCGCCTCACCGCAATCAGCGGCATCGTCAATGACGACGACACCAGCCTGCGCCGCATCACCAGCATCGGCTGGGTGGGTGACAAACGCTCCAAAATCATCCTCGTCGTCCGCCGCAATCAGGAAACCGGAGCGGTGACATATCTGGGCAGGATGGAGGAATGACCGCGTTCGCGGAATGACTAATTCCCGAATGAGCGAATGACGAAAAACCATTCGCCATCACATTCGTCATTCGTCATTACTCATTCGTCATTTCCCTGCGCAACTTCCCCCGTCCCCCTACGTTGTAAATGTCCCGCCCAACGATGTCACTCACCGCCGCCACCCTGCTCCTCCCCGCCCCCGATGCCGCCTGGCGTGTGTGGAAACCACGTGCGAGTACCAGCGCTGAGGCAGTGGACAGTCCTTCACAGGCCTCGCATCTCTCCAAACCACTCGTCATCGGCTTGCCTGCCGCTGCCTGCCGCACGATCGGTCTGATCCTGCCGCAAACCGAAAGCGATCTGCTGGAGCAGATCATCGTCACCCAGCTCGAACGTCGTGGTTTCAAACTCGAACAGGACAAAGCGGGCAAAAACTACCGCTGGCACCTCCTCGGCAACCTCGGTGGACAGGCCGTCGTCAGCGTCGATGTCCTTGCCGAGCCTTTCCCCGAATCTCTCGCTGCCGCCCAGGCGAGCGATTACACCGCCGCGCTGCGCCTCGCCCAGCTTCCAGCCGGTCACATCGTCATCATTGAGGAGCAGGGCGATCTCGTTCTGGCCGCCAGCCATCAGGGCAAGCTCTACCACAGCCACATCTTCGCCCAAACGCCTGCTGCCGAAGACAATCTGGCCTTGGAGATCACGCTCGCGCGTCTCAGCATCGAGTCCGATCTCGGCATGGGCAGCATCACCGGTGTCGCACTCATCGGCGCGAGCTTTGAACGCGCGCTGACGACCCGGCTCAGCTCCGTGCTAGACATTCCCGTGCGAATCGTGGCCGATCTGCCGCCGAACACCGCGCTCGACACCCGCACCTGGGGTAGAATGCTTCCGTCGGACATCCGCAGCGCACAGACCGCCAGCGTGCGGCGCGGCAAACTCACACGTGCGCTCGTTCTCGGCGGCATGCTGTATCTTTCGCTCGCCTTCCTCGCCTTCGCCTACCTGCACTTCCAGGAAACCCGTGTCACCAAACTCGCGGAGGAAGTGGAGGCCACCAGCGAGCCTGCCGCCATCGTGCGCAAGGCCAACGAGCAATGGAAAGCCCTCGCACCCGCCATCGAGCCCAAGCGCTACCCGCTCTTCCTGCTGGCGGAGATCAACCGCATCATGCCCGGCAGCGGCATCGTGATCCGCGAATTCGAGGTCAAGGGCAACGAGATCGACATCAGAGGCGAGGCGCGCGATGCCCAGCTCGCCTTCCAGTTCATCGAAGACTTCAAGAAGAACCGCATCCTCAGCCGCTATGTGTGGACGAACCCGCGCCCCGAAGTCAAAGGCACCACCGCCTCCTTCCGCGCCCAAGGCAAGCTGCCTTGAGTTTGTTTCAGCTTTCCACTTTCCCATTTTTTCAGTCCATGGCCCTCGCCCTCACCCAACGTGAAAAAAAGCTCCTCGCTGCCTGCATCAGCGCGCTGGTGCTCATGGCCACGTTCATCATTCTCAAGCAGTTCCTCGACCGTCGCACCGCCGTGCTGGCGAAAATTGCCGCGCTGGAGAGTGAGAAGCGTGAAAACGAAGGCTACCTAGCCGACCGCGACTTTTGGGAAAAACGCTCTGTCTGGTTGACCCAGAACATGCCTGTGACCGAAAGCCTCGGCACCGCACAGGCCCAGCTCCTGGAGGAAATCCAGAACGTCGCGCTCGATTATCAGCTCCAGGTGCAGAAGCAGCAGCTCCTGCCCGATTCAGCCGATGCCAAGGCCAACGCCGCCGTGTATCGCGAAGTTGCTGTCGAAGTGCGCATTCGGGGGGATCAAACCACCGTGCTCGGCTGGCTTGCTTCGCTGCAATCGCCCGAAAAATTCCAAGCCATCAAGCAGCTCGAACTCGAGATCGACGCCAAAGCCAAGGAAAAGACCCCGCAGGTGCTCTGCAACCTCGTCCTCGCACGTTGGTTCAAACCTGAAAACGGACTCTAGCCATGAAAACGCTGCTTTGCCTTCTTTTACCCTGCCTCCTGGCCGTCAGCTCATTGACTGCCCAGTTACCAGCCGATGCGCCGCTGACCACGGCCGATTTGATTCCCCTGCCCTCCGACGAGTTTGATCCCACCCTTCCCGCAGCGCAGGTCACCCCCGATCCCGTTGCCAATGGCGATCCCGATCTGCCCCAGCCCTTCGATCCAGCCAGTCTCACCGCCATCGTCGAAAACTCGCCCTTCACCCGCATCGTCAGCATCTCCGATTCGCTCGTGCTCACCGGCATGGCCTATGTGGATGGCAAGCCTGTCGTCACCATCTTCGACAAGACCGCCAAACAGTCCATCGTCGTCTCAGACGAGCCAAATTTGAAGGGCTGGAAGCTCGTCGGTGCCAAGCCCTCGGAAAAAATCGATTACGCGCAGGCCCAGATCGCCATCGGCGGTGAAACCTTCAGCATCCGCCACAGCTCCCTCACCAAGGACGACATGCGCAAAGACAAAAGCGAACGCCGCGAGGGCGGCCCTGGTGGCCCGCCTCCGCCCGGAGGTGGGGACCGCTTCAGCCGTGGCAGTCGCGGCCCGAGTGAGGAGGACCGCAAAAGATACGAATCACTCTCCGAATCAGGCAAGGAAAAGCTCCGCAATGTGTTCCGGGAAAAGTTCAGCGATGAAAAATTCCGCAACGCGCCCGAGGAAGAACGTCGCAACATCATCAAAAGCGCCGTCGAAAAAATCGAGAAGGATGAAAAGGGCAAACGTTGATCCGCTCCTGCGCCTCCTCCTTCCGGCCCACCACGCTCCCAACCATCTTCATGCATCGCCGTCTCCCCGTTATCACCCTCTCGCTCGTTGCCGTCAGCACCATCGCCTTTGGTCAGACCCCCCCCACTCCGGCTCCCGCCACCCCCACAGCCCCGGCAGCACAGCCTGCTACTCCCGCTGCTGATGGCACCACTCCAGCCGCCCCGCCTCCCGGTACTGTTGCACCCGGCGCTCCAGGCACGGGTTTCGGCCCTGGCGGTGGGTTTCCTGGCGCAGGCCGTGGTGGCTTCGGCACCCGACGCGGCGGCTTCGGTGAAGGTGGCACTCCAGGGATGACCCAAGGCGAAGGCGAAACCTTCACCATCACCGGTGACCTGGTCATGATGCAGTTCGCCGCGAACCCGGTGGCCGACATCCTCGCCATCTACGAAAAGCTCACCGGCCTCACGCTCATCAAGGACACGAACATCTTCGAAGGTGCGCAGATCAGTCTCATCACACCGAAGCCGGTGGCCAAGGACGAGGCCATCAAGCTCATCGAGGCCTCGCTCCTCACCAACGGCTACGCCATCGTCACCGACCCAGGCGGCAAGAGTGCCAAAATCCTTCCTGCGCGCAATCAAAGTGCCAATGCCGTGCAGTTCTCACACGGCGTAAGGTTTTACACCAGCGCGAAGGACATCCCGGACAACGAAAGCATCGTGGCCTACTTCATGAAGCTGGACTTCCTCACGCCTGAGGACGCCGCCACCATGTTCTCCGGCCATGTCGGCCTCGGTGCTTATGGCCGCATCACCGCCGTCACCACGCCGCCCGGCCTGCTCATCACCGAAAGCGCCACCGTCGTGAAGCAGCTCATCAGCATCCGTGAGGCCATTGATGTGGGCGACACCGGCTCCTCCCTCGTCACCAAGTTCATTCCCATCACTTACGGCGATGCTGCCACCATCGCCCAGATCATCCAGGCCACGCTCACCGCCCAGGCCCAGGAAAAGGAAACCAAGGGCGTGAACACCATCCGCGGCAGTGCCGCCAGCGATGGACGTGAAAATCGCGGTGGCGACAACAACCAGCAGCAACAACAGCAGCGGCAGCAGACACCGACGCAACCCATCTTCATCAACGGCGTCCAGGTCAATCCCAACGCCCAGATGCCGCAGCCCAGCGCCCAGGTCGTCGCCGACACGCGTCTGAATCAAATCCTCGTCGTCTCCTCTCCCGGCGACTACACCTACATCGCCAGCCTGATCTCCGAATTCGACAAGCCGCTCGAAGTTGCTGAGCCCTACGAGCGTCGTCTCAAATACGCCGCCGCCCTCGACGTACTCAGTGCCGTCGCCGATCTCCTTCAGGAGGTCAGCACCGGCACCACCCAGCTCCCCGGCGGCGGCACCGTGCAGCAGCAGCAGCAGCGGGCGCTCGCCAGCAACAGCAGCCAGCTCCTCGGTGGCCGCACCACCACCGGCACCCGTGGCGGCACCGTCGGCAGCACCGCAGGGGCCGCCGCCTCCGACACCGCCACCACCGCCACCACCGGCATCGGCTCCCGTGCCGATGTCATCTCCGGCCCCACGGAAAATAACGCCCCTGTCTCCGTCCTCGTCGGCAAGACCCGCATCGTCGCCGACCCCATGTCGAACTCCATCCTCGTTATGGGCCGCAAGGAGGACATCGACAAGACCAACAGCCTTCTCGACAAGCTCGACCGCAAGCCCGCCCAGGTCTATCTCGCCACTGTCATCGGCCAGCTCACCCTCACCGACGGCATGATGTCCGGCATCGACTACATCTCCGGCCTCAGCCGGGCTGGAGACGGCACCAACTTCACCGCCGGTGGCTTCACCAACCGCACTGACACTCTCGGCGGGGCCAACGGCGTCGGCCGGGCCATCAACGACATCCGCAACAATTTCATCACCACGCCTTTCGGCCCCACGACCGGCCTCAATCTCTACGGTGCCATCGGCGACAGCCTCGAAGTCTTCGTCACCGCCCTCGAAACCAACAACAACTTCAAGATTCTCTCCAGGCCCTCCATCTTCGCCCTCAACAACAAAAAGGCCACCATCACCTCCGGCCGCCAGATCCCCGTCCCCTCCCAGCAGACCACCATTGCCAACAACAACGCCGCAGGCTCCACCACCACCACCATTGAATACCGCGATGTCGTGCTGAAGCTCGAGATCGTTCCTCTCATCAATGAGGATGGCGAAGTCACTCTCACCATCGCCCAGGTCAATGACACCGTCGTCGGCACCCAGCTCGTCGTGCCCAATGAAGTGCCCATCATCGGCACCGAGCAGCTTGTCACCACCGTCACCATCCCCGACCGCAACACCATCGTCCTCGGCGGCCTCATCTCCGAGGAAAACACCATCGACAAGCAAGGCCTGCCCATCCTCGGCAGAATCCCCGGCCTCGGCAAACTCTTCCGCACTGACACCAAGAACAAAGTCCGCAAGGAACTCGTCGTCTTCATCCAGCCCCAAGTCGTCGTCGACAACCACAGCGTGCGTCAGACCTCGCTCAATGAAGATTACCGCACCCAGATCGGTTCCGAGGCCGCCCAGCGCTTCCCGCAAGTCGCTCCCATTCCCGCCGCCGAACCTGTGGAGGTCGAGAAGAAGAAAAACTTCTTCCAGCGCCTCTTCAGCCGCGACAAGAAACCGTAGTGAGAGTGGGAGCAGGTCAAGCCGCCAACGGTCAAGGTGGTCAAGCGTCGTATCTTGACGATTCCTTGACCTCTTGACCTCTTGATCGTTCACTGCGCCGCTTGCACGCCACGCTCCACACCCTCCACCTCGTCGAACCCTTCCGCATCGCCCACGGCACCTCCGCCACGCGGCAGGTGCTCCGCGTCTCGGAAGGTGATCGCATCGCCGAGGCTCCCTTCGTTCCCTACTACGGCGAAGATCCGCAACAAACACTGGCCGTGTTGAATCAAGCCGTGCTGCCAGCGCAACTTCCGCGCACCGCCGCCCTCGCTCTCAATCTCCTCCGTCACGACATCGTCGGCCACGCCACAAGCCAGAACCTGGCTGCTTCGGCCAGACTCAAATTGGGACCACCCACCCGTCCCGCGCCTCCTGGCTGCCGCTCCTTCAGCATCCCCGACGATCTCGCCGTCTTCGCCGACAAAGTCAGCGCCATTGCCAAACAATTCCGCGTACTCAAACTCAAGCTCGGCTCCGGCGATCTCGGACTCGACATCGCCACCGTCTCCGTCGCACGCTACGCCGCGCCTGAGGCCGACTTGATTCTCGACGTCAACGGCGGCTGGGATCTCCACGAGGCCGCGCTCATGATTGAAAAGCTGGCCCACTACTCGCCCGTCCTCATCGAGCAGCCGATTCACCATCGCCATGGCATCGACGCCTGGGAAGAACTCCGCGCCAGTCTCCCCGGCAACCCGCCGCCCATCTTTGCCGACGAAAGCGTGCAAACCGCCGCCGATATTCCCGCACTCGCCGATTTCATCGATGGCGTGAACATCAAGCTGCTGAAATGCGGCAGCTTCGACGCCGCCATCGCCATGATCGAAACTGCACGTGCGCATAGCCTGCAAATCCTCCTCGGCTGCATGATCGAAACCAGCCTCGGCACCACCGCTGCGGCCCACCTCGCCCCCTGGGCCGACTGGATCGACCTCGACGGCCACTTCTACGTCGCCAATGACGACTTCACCGGCATCGAGTATGATGCGCACGGCACTCTCCTCATGCCGGACCGACCCGGCATCGGAGCCATCCCACGATGAACGCATCTCTTCTTCAAACCGTCGCAGAACGCCACCTTCCCGCCGCGTTCGACCTCCTGCGTCGCCTCGTTGCCATCAACAGCTTCACCGCAAATCCTGCGGGCGTCGATGCGGTCGCACAACTCACTGCCGAAGCCTTCGCTCCACTCGGCTTCGATGCCGAACTCGTCCCCTGCTCCATTCCCGGCACCGGCCACCATCTCTTCCTCACCCATCGCGGCGCTGGCGGTGATCCCATCGTGCTCGTCACGCATTCAGATACCGTGTTTCCCCCTGAGGAAGAACAGCGCAACGATTTCAAATGGGACAAGCGTCCCGATGAAGGCCGCATCTACGGGCCCGGCACCGTCGATATCAAAGGCGGCACCGCCTTGATCTGGCTGATGCTGCAGATCCTCCGTGACTGCGCGCCCGAGGTCTTCGAGAGTGCTCACTGGCTCATCGCCGCCAACGCCGCTGAGGAAGTCATCGGTGACGATTTCGCCCTCACCACCATGCGACGCTGCGGCGGCAGAGCGCGTGCCGTGCTCGTCTTTGAAAGCGGTCCGGTCGATGCCCAAGGCTGGCACATCGTCACCTCGCGCAAAGGCCGCAGCACCTGGCAGCTCACGGCGGAAGGCAAAGCCGCGCACGCCGGCAGCAAGCACCACGAAGGCATCAACGCCATCGACGCCATCGCCCGTGTGCTGCCCGACATCGCCGCACAGACCAGCGCCGCCGACGAACGCACCGTGAACCTCGGCATGATCCACGGCGGCACCGTCGTCAATCGCGTCCCGCATGAGGCCGTCACCGAATGGGAATGCCGCGCCACCGCGCCCGCCGCGCTGCAGCAGGCCGATGATTTCTTCGCAACCCTCAGCGGCACCGCCGCGAATGGCGCGAAGCTCATCGCCGAACGCACCGGCCACACTTCCGCCTGGCCCGGCAGCGTGGAATCCGAAGCACTGTTTCATCTCTGGCACGAAGCCGCCGCCATGATGAATCTCACCGCCGTCTCCGTCCCACGCGGTGGCTTGAGCGATGCCAACCACCTCTGGCACCTCGCCCCCACCCTCGACGGCCTCGGCCCCCACGGCGGCAACGCCCACTGCTCCGAGCGCACCGCCGACGGCTCCAAGCTGCCCGAATACGTCGAGCTGAGTTCCTTCATCCCCAAGGCCGTCATGAACGCCCTCGCGCTCCTCAAAGTAGTTTCGAGCTTTAGCTCGTGAGTTCCCTCAAGCCCAACCCGGCTTGCGTCATGCAGCCCAGGAGTGCCGAGCGCCAGCGAGTGCTCTCCTGGGACTTCACGTCAAACACGATCCCACACGGATCACGAACCCCACCGGGGTTCCGTCACTCGAATGTCCCTACGTCGCCGCCATCGCTCCTGACGGGACCGCGTTGCAGTCCGGGAACATCACGGGTGAATAGGACCGTGTGCCCAAGGGAGCCTCGCCAAAGATCGACCCCCTTGGGCTGCATGACGGAAGACCGTTGGTTTTCAAAGACCCAACGAGCTGCTGCGAAGCCGCGAAGCGAACCTCATGACTACATTCACAGCCCCTTCGCCAGCGTCTTCACACGCAGCAGAAACATGTCCGCCGTGATGTAGAGCGTGCTGCGATCCTCGCCGCCAAAGGCGCAGTTCGCCGTCGCCTGGCCGGTGAGGATGCTGCCGAGGTGCTTGCCGCTCTTGTCGATGATCAACACGCCGCCGGGACCAGTGGTCCAGATGTTGCCGTTCGTGTCCACCTTCATCCCATCGCAGCCGCCCTTGCGTGCCGCGCTCTTGAGAGGGTGCGCGTTGAAGAAGACACGGCCATTCTTCACACTGCCGTCGTCTTGTAGATCATAGGCACTCACGCGCGTGTGCTGTGGGTCCGAAATGGCGATGTAGAGCGTCTTTTCGTCCGGGCTCAGGGCAATGCCATTCGGAAAATCAATGTCGCTGATCAGCAGCGACACCTTGCCCGCCGATGTGAGCGCGTAGATGCCATGAAAAGCCAGCTCCGCCGCCGCTCCGCCTTTCTTCAAGCCGTAGGGCGGATCGGTGAAGTAGATCGTGCCGTCCTTCGCAATGACGAGATCGTTCGGGCTGTTGAAGCGCTTGCCCTCATACTTGCCCGCCAGCGGCGTGAAGCGGCCGTCTTTCTCCAGTCGCGCGATGCGGCGCTCGCCGTGCTGGCAGAGAATCAGATTCCCCTGCGCATCCACCGCCAGCCCGTTCGAGCCTTGCCCGGTGGGATCGATCAGGCTGCCACTCGGCTTCAGCACCACCTTCGCCGCCGTGTCGCCTTCCTTCCAGCCAAACACCGTGTTCTCCGGCACATCCGAGAAAACGATGCCCCCATCCCGCCACACCGGCCCCTCCGACCAGTTGAACCCCGACGCCAGCACCTCGATCTTCGCCTCCGGCGCAATCAACGCATCCAGGGCCGGGTCCAGTCGTTCGATGGAGCCTTGAAACGTGGGAACGGGATCAGCAGCTAAGGCCGCGAAGGAAAAGACGACGAACAAACCGAGCGTGCGAGGAATCATGGTGAGGTGGTTGAGTTGAGTGCGCAGTAAACGAACTGCCTGCGTCATCTCTCCAATGAAAATGCCTGCGTTGAAGCGTCCGGTTGCATTCGCCGTCGTGATTGCCACTTGAAACCATTGGCGGCCCCCGCCTATCTGGCCGTCAGTCAAACCGCATGAGCGATTCGCCCGCCGCACCGAAAACTTGCCCGCAATGCGGCAAAGCCCTGCCTGCCGAAGGTCCAGACGGTCGCTGTGCGCAGTGCCTCTCGTCCGCAGCCCTCCAGCCTTCGCAGCTCGACACCGCTCCTCTCGATCCAGACGCCGCCACCCTGCCATTATCCGGGCCACATCCGACACTTTCGGAAGACAACAACAACAGCGACATCCCGCTGCCGGAGGAACTCACCGCACTGCTGCCGAAGGACAACTACTCGGTGGAAAGTTTCCTCGGTCAGGGTGGCATGGGCGCGGTTTACAAAGGCACGCAAGTGCGCCTGCAACGCCCCGTGGCCATCAAGATCATGCGGCGTGATCAAGCCAAGGACCGCGGCTATGAGGAACGCTTCCGCCGCGAGGCACTGGCGCTGGCGAAGCTGAACCATCCAAACATTGTCAGTGTCATCGACTACGGTGAAGCGGGGCCGGACTACCTCTACATCGTCATGGAGCTTGTCGATGGCGCGGATTTGGTGGGCGTCATCCGCAGCGGCCAGATGACGCAGGAGATGGCGATGAAGCTGCTGCCGCAGATTTGTGACGCGCTTCAGTTCGCGCACGACCACGGCATCATCCACCGTGACATCAAACCCAGCAACATCATGCTCACGCGCGATGGCCGGGTGAAGATGTGCGACTTCGGACTGGCCAAACGCTATGACGTGGACAGTGACTTCCGCACCAAGGCTGGCACCGGCATGGGCACACCCGACTACGCGGCGCCGGAGCAGTTCAATGCCGCCGGAGTGGTGGACCACCGTGCGGACATCTATGCGCTAGGCGTCATGATCTACCAGATGATCACCGGTGACCTCCCGCGCGGCGCGTGGAAGCCACCGTCGCAACGTCCTGGAGTGGTTCCGCAATGGGACGCCATCGTGTCCCATGCGATGGAACCCAATCCGAATGACCGCTACGCGCGGGCCGATGAGGTGAAAACGGAGGTATCCCGGATCATGCTCACGGACGCTGTGGAGCAAGCGCCCCGCCTGCCTGCCAAAAGCCCAACAGGCGCAACGCCCGCCCTACAGTCGAAATCAAAAACACTGCGCCTTGTCAGCATCCTCAGCGCAGCGGTCGTGATCACGGCGGGAGTGTTCTTCGTGTTCGACAAGCCCTCCGCATGGTTTGCAAAGCCCCGCTCCTCACCTCCACCACTCCCCGTCTCCCAGTCTTCAGCAACTCCCGGCACCATTCCTTTCATCCTCACTTCTGCCGACTACCAGTGGTCAGCGCCCATGAACCTCGGGCCGATGGTGAACAGCGCCAAGGATGAACAGGGCGTGGCGATCACCGCTGACGGATTGGTCCTCACCGTGCAGTCCGCACGCTTTCATCCCGAGGATTTGGTTGAATGCACGCGTCGCACTCCGAGCGAGCCATTTGGTGAAGCCCGGCCGCTCGACGAGGTGAACACAGACAGAGCCGAGACCAATCCTTGGATGAGCGCGGACGGCCTCACCTTGCTCTACAGCGCTTCGCAGGGACCGGACCACCAAGGCGGGCCATCCCTGGACATCTACCAAAGACAGCGCCGTGATCGAAGCTCGCCTTGGGGAGAACAGACCCATTTGGGCACGCTGGTGAACGTTCTCGGCCTCGATCTCGCCCCCAGCCTCTCTGTTGATGGCCTCACACTGCTGTTCATCTCCGACCGGCCCGGAGGACATGGTTGGTGGGACGTCTGGCGCAGCAGCCGCCAATCACTCACTTCACCTTTCGAGCAGCCCGAGAACTTGGGCACCGGAGTCAACAGCACCGGCACCGAGCGGCAGGTCTTCCTGGCCTCTGACAATCGCACGATTCTCTTCATGCGGAATGCTGCCAATTCCGCTGACCTGTCCCCATCGGTTCTATTCATGGGCGTCCAAGATGAACACGGCAGTTTCAGTGCCAGTCCCCTCGACTGGCCGATCAAAGGCAAGGTCGCCACCCCCTGGCTGTCACCCGATGGCCGCACCCTCTGGTTCGCCTGGGATGGACCCGGCGGTCAGGGCGGCATGGACATCTGGCAGATCCAGCGCGTGCCGAAGCGTTGAACGCTCCGTGATGAGCTGCGGGCAAAGTGCTTGCTGCTTGAGGGACAGCCGCCATTTCGCCCTGACATTCCAAACGCGGCACTGCAAGGAGGCTTGCGGAAACGTCGCCAGCCAGCTCCACCGCTTGAACTCCAGCAAACCCGACCGCGCAGATGCTGTTATGCCCAGCGTCATCAGGTTTTGTGATTTCCCACAGATTCAGACAGTCCGCAGATTTCTTTCCTGACTCATACAATCTGTGGGTTGTCTGAATCTGCGGGACCAAACGGCTTTTCACAAATCATGCTGATCGGAAATATGACAGGCGGCTAGAGCCGGGCGATCATGCGTCATCTCCATTGGCAGCGATCTCGCGCTCCATCTCCTCCCGGTGCGTGCGCGCATAGTTCCACGCATTGGCGAGATCCTCGGCGGTGAGCGAGGGGTAGGCGGCCAGCAGTTCCGCATCCGTCCTGCCACCGCGTCGCAGCGCTTCGAGCAGCCAGACGGCGATGCGTGTGCGGCTGATGCGCGCCGAACCTCCGCAGATGTTGTCCTGAAAGTCGATGCCTGGGTGCGCATCCGCCACCTCCTTCGCCACGAGCGAGAGGATGCGCACTTGGTCCAATTTGCGCAGGTGGAGCACCGCGTCGCGGACATCATCGAAGCTCGTCGTCATGCTGAGCCTTATCGGCGGCCACTCAAACTTTCCGGCGAGAAAAGCTTCTGTCCCGCCAAGAGCTTGAAACTTTGCCCATTCCGAATCCTCCAACCAGTCCATTTCCGTGTCCATGTCCAGGTAGCACTCGATTTGGTGACAGACCAGCCGGTCGCCGCGCAGGACGATCGTGCCCACATGCCAGTAAGTTTCGCAGCGTGCCCACCGGTCGCCTAGCTTTGTGCGGGGCTGGTGCTCACAAAAGGGCCGTCTGCTACGGGCCGCATTAATCTGTTCGTTTGTCATCCAACTGAGCAATGCTTCCCAACGGAAGGCATAATCCGCCCGCAATGCCTCCAGCGGGTCTTTCCCTCGCTGATGCAGGCCATAGGCCCAGGTCAGAGCCGTGGCCATGTCCGTTTCGTGAAAAAGGTGGAACTCCTCCAGAAATTGGCATACGGGCGAGCAGCCATTCATGAGTTGAAAGGTATCCATCAGGATCCGCTGCGTCTTGCCGGTGAATGATTCGTAAACCAGAAAGCCGGGCTGATCCTTATTGATCTCTGTTGTGGCGAAAGCCTCGCGTGTCTCTGGCGGAAGCACGGTGTCCAGAAAGGCAAACACTCCGCGTAATGGGAGTGGCAGGTCGGTGAGCGTGATCATGATCGTTGTGAGACGGAATTAGAACGGCATCCTCGGCGGGGCGGTGGCCCACATCAGCTTCACTTCTTCGGGGGTGAGGGCGTAGGCTTGGTTGATGAGGTCGCTGAGAGTGCGCTCGATGGTCAGCGTTTCGGCGGCGAGGGTGCGGGCGGGGTCGATGCTGCGGGTGTGCTCGGCACGCAACGCGGCGAGGCTGGCGGCGGTGAGGGGCTGGCTTTTGCCGCGCAGTTTCTTCACTTCGGCGATGAAGGCGTCGGAATCGAGGTCGGTGAGGGCCGCCAGTTTCTGGCTGGGCTTCTCGATGGCGTATTCCACGCGCAACCAGTCGAGCACGGTGTGCTGCGTCTGCTGCTGGCTCGCGGTGATGTCGATGAGGCGGCGTGCGGCAGTTTCGACGGCGGCACGGATCGCCGCGGTGGGTTCGGCGATGGGCAACGCTTCCATGAGGAATCCAAGCGGTGAAAGCGCTTCGTCCTTCATGTGTGGGAGGTAACGCCAGTTGTGCCACCACATCAGCGGCGAGTTCAGCACGGCGAGAAGGTAAAGATCGTCGCAGGTGATGAAGAAGGTCTTGTTGTTCCCATAGAAGCCCTTGGTGTCCAAGGCATAGCACGGATGAAACTGAATCTCTTGGTAGCTGATCTTCGGCTTCTCGAACTCACGCCAGTAGTCGATCGAGTCTTGAATCTCGAACCACTTGTAGGTGCCTGCTTTGCGGCCTGGCCATTCGCCTCCAGTCCAATCATTGGGCTTGGGTTCAAGCTGTTGCTTGAACTGCTCCAAGTGGCACTTCACTCCGGGATAGGCGTCGATGTCGATACCTCGGCGCGTGAAGATGATCCACGTTTCGGCCCACTCCGATTGCCAGCGGTTCACGTCCTGCCCGCGCAGGTAGGGATGAATGATCTCACTGCTCTTGGGATCGGCTTTGACGATGTCGTTCCTTGTCTTGGAGTCGATGAGGAATGCTTCATTACATCCCGTGACGATGCCGCGAAGCGGCTTCACGCCTGCGAAGCTTTTGAGCGGCTTGCCGGTGCTGCGTATCTTTTGAATCAAACCGGAAACCGCCTGCGGTTCCAATTGCCAGCTTTCCACGCCGAGCTGTTCGACATCCATCTCCGCGCCTTCCTTCTCGATCTGCACGCTGAGGTCGTCGATGCGGAGCTGCTCGCGGGGGATGGTGCAGAGGCGGGCGGTCTTGGGCTTGTCTTCGCTGGTGGGTTTCTCGGCGACGATGATGCAGGGGAAGACATCGGCCTCCTCGAAGATTTGCTTGGCGTGGCCGAAGTCCACGACGCTGCGCACCCAGGCCTGATCACGGAAGAAACGGCGCAGCGGCTCGCCGTAGCCGGCCTTCATCCATTTGTTGGTGACGATGTAGGACATGAGGCCGCCGGGCTTCAACACGCGCAGGCCCAGCTCATAAAAGTAAACGTAGAGGTCGGCCATGCCGTGGTAGCTGGCGTAGTGCGCTTCGAGCCAGGGCTTGAAGGGCGTGAGGAGTTCCTGCCGCACATAGGGCGGATTGCCGACGACGACATCGAAGCCGCCCTGCGCGAAGACTTCGGGGAAGGCGGTCTGCCAATCGAAGGCTTTGGGATGCACGGCGGGGTCGCTGATGATGCTGTTGCCCTCGCGGATGCTGTGATCAAGACTGGTGAGCAGCTTGCCATGCGCGGCGGTTTTGATCCACAGGCTGAGCTGGCAGATTTGGATGGCCTCGGCGTTGAGATCGACGCCGTAGAGGTTGTGCTGGAGGATCTGGCGGTCGAGATCAAAGAGCGTGCGGTGGCCGCGCAGCTCCTCCAAGCGGGCGTTGGAGATTTCGTAGAGCGCGTGGAGCTGATCGAACGCCTCGATGAGGTAAGCGCCGCTGCCGCAGGCGGGATCGAGGATGCGGAGGGTCTTGAGCACTTCCTGCCAGGCTTCCCAGAAGCGGATGAGCGCCTTGCGCTGCGGCTCATTGAGCGCGGCGAGGTCGTAGGCATTGGGATCGGTCAGCGTCTTCCGCGCCGTGGCGACGGCTTCCGCCGCATGTTTCACACGCAAAGCCTCGAAGCGGACTTTCACCACGCCGCCCAGCGCTTGCTCGACGTTGTAGCGCGTGATGAACGCCGGTGTGTAGAACGCGCCTTCCTTTTTGCGGCGAGTCTTCGCCTGCTTTTCATCCACGGTGCCGTAGGTCATTCCCAA
Source organism: Prosthecobacter sp. (assembly GCF_034366625.1). Classification (NCBI taxonomy): domain Bacteria; kingdom Pseudomonadati; phylum Verrucomicrobiota; class Verrucomicrobiia; order Verrucomicrobiales; family Verrucomicrobiaceae; genus Prosthecobacter; species Prosthecobacter sp. The sequence continues at coordinate 72,614 of NZ_JAXMIH010000030.1, read as the reverse complement.
TTCCTGCCGCAGACGCTCCAGTTCGGTGATGGACTGCTCGAAGATGTGGCCCAGGATGTCCACGTCGATGACGGGATGGATTTCCTGCGTGTCGTCGGCCTCGGCCATCTCACGCGCGGGGCGGTAATCGTATTCGGCGAGGTCGCGGAACAGGGCGCAGACATCATCGGGCACGGCGAGCGTGTCGAGGCCCGCGTCATGCGCAAAGAGGCCGCCGTTGTAGGCGGGAATCTTCAGCCCGGCATTGCCAACATCAACGGAGCGGAACAGGCCGCGAAAGTTTTCCCAGATGGGCCGGGGATGGTAGGGATCGTGGTGCTCGAAGGCGCAGCGGACGGTGTTCGGCGGCAGCAGGACGCGATCCTCGCAGAAAGAGCAGAACAGGATGCGGTCGAGCAGCTTCTGGGTGCAGCGCAGGATTTCCTCCGGCGGCACCGTGGCATTGGCGCTGCGGAGCTGGACGAAGACCTGCTGGCGGATGTCGGCGTAGAGCGCGTAGAACTGATTCGTCAGTTCACGTCCGGCGGACTCGGACGAACGCAGCAAGGCGTCGAGGTGACAAGCTCCCGACTCCGGCACGACGCGCGCCGCACCGAGCAGGAAGACGAAGCGCATCAACAACGCCGCATCGCTGGCGAGTCGCGTGGTCTCGAAGCGCTCGTAGGTCTGCTGGTTCGAGCCTTTGTGATACAGCCGCGTCTCCCGCATGGAGGTGACGATGATCCAGTCACACGGTAGATTGATCGCATACCGATACGCCTGATCGACCGCGGACATGCGGCGTCCGGCGAAGGGGCGTTCCAGCGGATCGCGTGTCCCCTTCCCCTCAACGGCGACAGTGAACTTCTTCGACTCGCTGGTGAAGCGCCCGAGCGCGGCATCGGCGAACTGACCGTCCACCTCGACATGCGTCTCGCGCAGCAGCGTGAAGCTGTCGCCGGGGCCCGCGGGGCCGGTGTAACCAAGAAGCTGGCCGAAGATGTCCGTGAGGAACTCGGGCAGCAGCGCGGTTTCTTTGAAGGTGTCTGCTTTACCCGAAGCGATGAGGTCCGCCCAATGCTGGAGGCGGGGGCGCGCTGTCTCCACAGCATCCGGCAGCGTGAAGGCATGCACCTGCTGACGGATGAGCTCGGGATTGAACAGGGGCTTGGTTTCGACGGCCATGAGGAGAAGCGGCGATGATGGCAGGCTGTGCCGAGAGCGCACGGGCAAAGTTGCTTTTCGCGATCAACAGGCGCGGAGCCCGAGCGCTCGAAGTCGCAAAGGAAACTGGCGTTCAGCAAGCTCGGGAGCCTCGCCAGCCAAAGCGTCCTGGCACCCAGCAAAGTCGGGAGCCTCACCGGCCAAAGCGGCGTGGCATCCTGAAATCTCCCAGATGTTGGCAGCTAAAGAGCGGTGATGCTCCCCACTCTCCGAGGTGTCGCCAGCCAATAGGCGGCGACATCCCCCATGCTCCCAAGTGTCGCCAGCCAATGGGCGGTGACATTCCCCATGCTCCAGGGTGCCGCCAGCCATTGGGCGGTGACGTTCTCCACTCTCCGAGGTGCCGCCAGCCGATGGGTGGTGATGTTCCCCACTCTCCAAGGTGCTGCCAGCCAATGGGCGGTGACGTTCCCGACCTTCATGCCTGCCAGCAGCCAAAGGCTGGTGAGGAACCGGACCGAGCTACCCCCTCAGAAAATGAAGGTGTTAGCGCTGCCCTCCGAATGACCGGGTAAAAACGCGCTTGAAGCGCGGGCCGCTTTCTGATGGGATGCAGCCGTCGAACACCCAACCCATCCTTCATCACCATGAAAACTCTGCTCGCCTCCTTCGCCCTGCTGCTTGCCTCCGCCGCGCTTGCGGGCGGCCCCGACAAGATTACCAATTTGAAATCGGCGCTGGAGACGGCGCAGGGCCAGGGGAAGATGCTGTTCGTGCAGTATGGCCGTGAGGCCTGCGGCAACTGCCAGGCGCTCAAGGGCATGATCGAGAAGCGGCAGGTGCGGCTCTCGGAGAGCAAGTTCGTCTATGCCGACGTGAACTGCGATGATGCGACCACGAGCGCCCTGTTCCGTGAGAAGTTCAAGGTGGAAGGCTCCACGCTGCCCTTCGTCGTCGTGGCCGCCGCCGACGGCACCCAACTGGCCGGCCGCACCGGCTATGGCAGCGCCAAAGACTTCGAAGATCTCCTCCGCGACGCGCAGAAGGCCGCGAAGAAGCTGGAGGATGCCAAGGCGAAGAAAAAGTAGTCGAGGTTCATCAGAGAAGGGACACCCGGTGAACTGGGCAGCTTACCACCACCATCGCAATCTGGTGTGTAATCGCACGCAGTTCACTATCTTGTGACGCAGGTGTGAGGTGTGAAAAATGATTCTTATGATCAGGGAAAAATTCATTCGCCTCATCAAAGCCCCTCTCTTCATCGTCTGCGCCCTTGGTTTTGCGCTTTTGGCGGTGCCTGTCGTTTTAGTCTATGACGCATTTACGCCCACCACCAGTTTGTGGCGCTACGACAAGATCGTCGGTGATCCTAAACGAAAGGAAGCTGGGAACGACAGAAACCACTGTTACTTCGATCACTTTCCTGAACGCATCCCATCATCGGCAAGTGATGCCATGTTTTATAGATTTGGATTCCGAGGTGCGCAGATCCTTCTTCTACTAACCCTGTCCTCTGCCGAAACGTCCAAGATCGAGCAACGCTTGCGGGCGGAGCATCAGGCCTTGTCTGCCGACATGGCGATTTCTCGTCCGTATGTCATTCCAAAGGAGTGGTGCCCGAGATCCTGGTTTGGGAAGGAACCCAGCTATGAATCGCGCAAATTCGGGGATGATTTTATCTGGTTTGATTTATCACCTGCACGTGACCCCAAAGAACCTAATGGCAATTTTTTCGCCAAAGGAGTCGCTGTATCGCAGAGCAAGCATCAGGTTCTTTACTGGCTTATTGACTGAAGTGGAGCCGCTTCCTACCTGCCAGCTCAGCTTTGACAGGCTGCGGCTTGACCTCAGGGGGCAAGTCGAGACACTGGGCCGATGCAGAGCCTCACCACGAAATCCGCCCTTATGATCAAAGCCGTCCAAGTCATCCTTCCATCACTGCTGCTTCTGAGTTGCAGCCAAACGCCCAAGACCAAGCCTCAAAGGGCCCCGATCACCTCACCGATTGCCGATGTCAGCGTGGGCAGCGGCATGCATACCACCCTGACAGGGTTGCAGTATGAGGTCTTGAGGCGCGGCACCGGCACGGTTTCACCGGTATCCACCGACACCGTCAGGGTCCACTATCACGGCACCTTGCTTAACGGAACGGTCTTCGACAGCTCGGTGGAGCGTGGCGAGCCGATCAGCTTCCCGTTGAACGCCGTGATCCGCGGCTGGACGGAAGGCGTGCATTTGATGAAGGTGGGCGACAAGTTCAGGTTCGTGATTCCATCCCACCTGGCCTATGGCGCGAACAGCCCTACGCCCAAAATCCCGCCATACAGCACGCTGGTCTTTGAGATCGAGCTGCTCGGCATCAACCCGTCGTGACTGGGAGCGCAGAAGGCGAGAAGACCCACGCATGACGTCATGATCCAGAAGCGACAGGCACCGGCCCGTGCCCGATTCATTTCAAGGATGGCTGCTTTCATGGCTACACTTTGAATGCCCACCGGGTGAGCCGCTTGACGCCATGACCGCGCTCTGAGAAAGCGCGACTACAACCGCCGCTCGCGCACCTCCGCCGTGATCTCCGTGAGGAAATCGGCGATGGGTTTGACGCCGAGGTCACCCCTCTTGCTGTGGCGGACGGCGACGGATTGCACGGCGGCTTCCTTCTCGCCGACGACGAGCATGTAGGGGATCTTGTCGAGCTGGGCGTTGCGGATCTTGGCGCCGATCTTGTCGGCATCGTTGTTCAGCGTGACGCGCAGGCCGGCGGCCTTGAGCTGGGCGAAGGTTTCCTCGGCGAAGGCATCGGCCTTTTCGCTGATGGTGAGCACGCGCACCTGCTCGGGCGCGAGCCAGGTCGGGAAGTGACCGGCGAAGTGCTCGATAAGCACGCCGCAGAAGCGCTCCATGCTGCCGAAGGGCGCACGATGAATCATCACCGGGCGATGCGGCTTGTTGTCGGGGCCGTTGTAGGTCAGGTCAAAGCGCACGGGCAGGACGTAATCGACCTGCACGGTGCCGAGCTGCCATTCGCGGCCGATGACGTCCTTGATGACGAAGTCGATCTTCGGGCCGTAGAACGCGGCTTCGCCCGGCTCTTCGGTGAACGGCACTCCGAGTGTGGCGGCGGCTTTGCGGCAGGCGTCTTCGGCCTTGTCCCACTGCTCGGGATTGCCGGTGAATTTGCTGCTGTCAGGATCACGCAAGCCCACGCGCACGCGGTAATCCGTCATGCCTAGCGTGCTGAGCACGATCTTCACGAGGCTCAGGCAGCCGAGGACTTCGGCGGCGACTTGGTCTTCGGTGCAGAAGAGATGCGCGTCGTCCTGCGTGAAGCCACGCACGCGGGTCATGCCGTTCAACTCACCGCTCTGCTCCCAGCGATACACCGTGCCGAACTCGGCGAGGCGCACGGGCAGGTCGCGATAGCTGTGCGGCTGACTGTCGTAGATCTTGATGTGATGCGGGCAGTTCATCGGCTTCAGCAGGAAGCCGTCGAGGAGCTGGTCATCGGGCAGCACGCGATCTTCAGGCACGATTTCCTTGCCAGCACGCTCGTTGAGTCCCTGGCGCATCTTGGCAGACACAGCACCGAGGCGTTCCATGACTTCACAGCAGCCGCAGCCTTCTTTGATGACCTTCGCGAGGTCGTCGTTCTCGATGACGGGCGCGAACTGGCTCTCCTTGTAATAAGGGAAGTGGCCGCTGGTCTTGTAGAGGCCGACTTTGCCGATGTGCGGCGTGAAGACCTGGCTGTAGCCCTGCTTGCGCAGTTCCTCGCTGATGAAGTTTTGCAGTTCCTGGCGCAGGATCGCGCCGTTCGGTGTCCACAGGATCAAACCTTGCCCGACTTCTTCGTCGATGTGGAAGAGCTTCAATTCTTTGCCCAGCTTGCGGTGATCGCGCTTCTTTGCCTCTTCGAGCTGTTCGAGATGCTTGGCGAGTTCCTCGCTGGTCGGGAACGCGGTGCCGTAGAGACGCTGGAGCTGCGGTTTCGTCTCGTCGCCCATGTAGAAGGACGAGCTGACCGACATGAGCTTCACGTGTTTGCACTTGCCGCTGTAACCGACGTGCGGTCCGGCACAAAGGTCGATAAAATCGCCGTTCTGGAAGCAGGAGATCTGCTCGCCTTCAGGAATCTTGTCGATGAGGTCGAGCTTGAACACGCTCGGGTTCCCTGGGCGCTCGGTCAAACCGCCGAGGCGGCCGCTTTGCGCCATCGCCTTCGCTTCGTCGCGGCTGATGCCCTTCCATTCGAACTTCTGGTTCTCCTTCGAGATTTTCTTCATCTCCGCCTCGATCTTCTCGAAGTCGTCCGGCGTGATACGGTGGTCCGGCAGGTCGAAGTCGTAGTAGAAGCCGTTCTCCACGGGCGGACCGTAGGCGAACTGGGCGTTCGGCCACAGGCGCAGGATGGCAGTGGCCATCACATGGGCACAGGAGTGGCGCAGGCGGTCGATGTCGGACATCTGAGCGCGTTCTTCGAGAGTTTTTCGTTCGGCGGACATGGTTGTGAGAGGGGCCGTGTCCATGCCGCAGGACGCCGAAGGTTTCAAGATGATTGCGGCCCGATCCCCCACCCTGCTCGTTTACCGGCTGAAATAGGTGTCACCCTATTTTGCCATTTTGCTTTTTTACGATCTCCGTGGCTCCAGAGAAGATCAAAGCATTCATTTTGAGAAAGAAAGGAGCGGTGACAGCACCGAACACGCTCGGCGAACATCTGCGCAATCGGAGGCTGACTCTTGGACTCAGACAGGAGAATGTAGCCACCCAACTTGGCACACTACGAGAGGTTTATGAGCGCTGGGAGCGCGACGAACGACAGCCTGTCGTGTCTGAGTGGCCGGGCATCCTTCGATTTCTTGGCTACTACCCTGCTGGCGTGGAGACCGCTGCGAATCTTGTGCTGAAAGCACGGCGGTGCCAAGGCCTGGATCAGAAGGGCTTGGCACAGGTAGTCGGCGTCATTCACCAGAGGCTCCGCCGCTGGGAACATGGAGAGGAGATCCCCACATCCGACAAGTTGGAATGTCTTCACTCTCTCGCATGCCCGTAACCTCTGCATCCGGTAGGTGTCATGAATTGAACGTCCACTCTTTGGCTCTGCGAATCCCTAGCGTAAAGGATTATTCAGACCATCCCTACCACCTTGATTTTCAATGTTGACTCCAATGAATACTAATCACCTATCTTATATAATTATTATAAATTTTGACACTGATTGATCCGAATTGTTATTTTTGAAATTAATTAAATGATGCTCCCGGATCTTATCGCCATCGTCACCCTCCTGGCCTCCATCAGCCTCGCCTCCGAGCGTCTGGTGGAAATCCTCAAGGCCTATCTTCCACAGCATTTGTTTCAGGAAGTTCCTGCTCCGGCCGGTTCTCCTCCCGAGGTTGTTGCGGCGGCGGCTCGTGCTGAAGCCAAGCGCAAAGCTCGCGTGCATATGCTGGCTGTCTTATGCGGCATTGTCACCGCGGCGCTGGCCAGTCCCGCGATCACGAATTACACCAATCTGTTCACTGACAAAAGCCACTTTCCCCAGCCTTTGTCCACCATCTTGATCATCCTTGCACTCGGCCTTTTTTCAAGTGGCGGCTCTGGACTGTGGAACTCTGTGCTTGAGTATCTCTTGAAGGTGAAGGGCATCAAGGATGCGGAAGAGAAGCTCGCTGCCTCGAAGGCGGAAAAGCTCAAGGCTGAAACAGACAAGGCCGAGGCCGAGAAAGCACAAGCCGAAGCGGCAAAGGCAAGAGCCGAAACAAAACCCGGCTGATCCCGGAGCCGGTTCTCTCACGCCATGGCATTCCCCTAAATTCACTCTCGCAGCGCTCACTCTTATGACACCCAACCCATCGCTCCCGAATCCTACTCCTCCGCCGCCGTACGCCTCCGTTCTGTCTGGCCTTGCCCGCGTCTGCCTCGTTGGTCTCGCCCTGACACTCGCCGCTTGTGCAGGGTTGAGCGGCAGAACTTTGACCGAGGATGAGGACTGGTCCGCCAGCGGCTTCCGTTACTACGACTCATCTCCCTATCTCCTCGTTTACACCGACAACAAGGGATCCTTGAACTCCGAGCTCAAGTACATGCCGGACCTCACCAAGAAACGGCAGGTGAAGCCCTATCAATTCCTCGCGTCCACGGATGGCAAGTTAGACTTCGAGGACGGCATCCTGACCGGCGCAGAGTCCAATGGCGACGGCACCGCCGTGCCCAAGGCCGTGATTTCAGCTCTCGAAAAAGCGGCCAAGATCGCCATCGCGGCGGACACCAGTCCTGCTCGGGAAGTCGCGGACGCCAACGGCATGGCCCCACGGGTTTACCTCTTCAAGATCATCAAGACCATCGACGCTAAAGGCCAGTGTGTCTGGGAACTCCGCGGCAGCGGCGGCAGCCCGGTCAAGTCTTAACCCCTCATCGTTCCACCCATGCATCTCATCCAACAGCTTCCGCGTCTCCTCCTCCCTCTCGTGCTGGGTTCCTGCATCGCACGCATTGACGTCAAGAAAGTCGACAACGCCTGTGGCACCGTTCCAAGCAAGGCCAGAGGCGTGCGCTATTCCCTGCCTCAGCCTTTTATCGTCGGCAAACCCCAAGGAAACGGCAAGATCAGCTACAGCGTCGAGTACCTTCCCGACCCCGACAATGAATACGCGGTGAGTGCCTGGAGCTTCATGGCCAAGCACAAGATGAACCTGCAGCGCACCTCGCGCGGCTTCCTCAAGTCCGTCTCATACACCAAGGATGACACCGCTGTCGCAACCTCCATGGTGGACACGGCCGGCAACTTGCTGGAGACCCATCTCAAGGCCTTGAACACCGCCAAAAAGCCTTCAGGGGGAGACGGGGCCGATGATGGCAACGCGGACGGGGCTGGTGCAAGGAGCGCAGGCGTGGACACGATGGCGAATGGCCCTGTTATCTACCGCGTGGTGGAGGATCCGTCCTATGGCGTCCGTTTGCAGCCCGTGACGTTCAGGGCGACTCTCAATGGCCAGGGGCTCACCCCCAGTCAGCAGAAATCCTTCGAGACCACCGGCACCCCCGACGGCGGTGGCACAGCCACTCCCGCCGGGCCCAAGCTGGTTTCCGAAAAACAAATGGTGCTCAAAAAGAATGCGGAGCCGGGTCCGCATCTCATCCTGACTCCCCAGTTTGACATGAAGGTCAAGCAGGATGGCTATACTCTGAAAAACCTCGAGAATCAGGACCGCACTCCTTTGTGCAATGTGGTGCTCGATAACGCGGATAAAGCCGTGATCAAAATCGACAAGGCGGCAATTGCAACGGACACCTACATCCTGACCCTCAAGGTCAAGAGCCAGAAAACGCCCGTCACCACAGCTGACATCAGCATCACCATCAAGGTGGACAACTGAGTTCGTCGGCCGGCCATACTTTGCGGAGTCATGCCCAACACCCTCGATGTCACATGCCATCTGGCTGCGTTAGGCGACCTGCCTGACGGCTTGGTGCCGTCCGATGGTCCCGATGTATTGTGCAGCAACGGAGTTGCCTACACGCTACCAGAACTCTTTCTGGCGACGTCCAATCATCGATTGCGCCTGGCGCTCGATACCACGCGCATGACCGCGGCCCAGAATCCCGATCCCACCCGGCAGGCCGTCACCGTGGCGGACCTGCACCATTTTGCCTCGCAGGTGACCGGGAACTCCACGGCCACTCCTGCTGGTCCGCTGGAAAACATCGCCGTCATTTACGCGCCCGCTTTGGATGGTCACCCTGGACTCCGCGGCCTCATGTTTGACACCGGTTTTCACACCGATTTCGACGACGAAACCCACAATCCAAGCTACGACTGGACCCAGTGGAAGCACTGCTGCCGTGAAGCCTGCGCGGTCTTCCTCCAGACCATTCATAACACCCGCCCGGCAAACGAGCGGGTGGATCAGGCGGCTTACACGAGCGTGCATGAGCTTGCCCATGTGTTCAACCTCCTGCATGTCGAGGATCAACAGTGCTTCCTCCGTCAGAGCCCGGCTGCAAGCGCGCCGCCGCGCACCTGGTATCGCTTCAATGCCGAAAACGAGGCCTACCTGACCGACTGCCGCCAGCCATCCGTGTACCCGGGCGGTCATGAGTTTGGCGACCACTCCTATGTCGGCGGCGGGGACGAACGAGTGACAAAAGCTCTCGGCATCGCGCCTCTCAAACTCAAAATCAAAGCCATCTGTGACGAGTTTCTTCCTTTTGAGCCTGTGGAGCTCGACATGAAGCTCTCGGTCGTTCCCGGTTGCAGGGTGCCCCGAGGCCTGCGCAATGAGATGGATCCATCTTATTCCAGCTTCGCCGTATGGATTGAAAATCCGCTGGGTGAGCGACGTCGCTACAAGTCCATCAACCACTGTTGTGAAAACGCGGCTCCGTGCCCGGTCACGCCGGAACAACCGTTCGAACGTGATCTGACCCTCTTCGGCCAGTCAGGAGGCTATACCTTCCGCCACGCCGGCGTGCATCGTGTGTGGATCACCTGGCGTCTCTCCAAGAGAGTGGTGATTTCTTCCAACACGATCGAGATCAGCGTCCGTCCTTGGCTCAGGCTTTCTTCCAAAGATCGCGATCTTTGCAAGGCGCTGCGCCTCGCTGGCCGCCCGCTATTCTATCGCCGTCGTCAATGGAGTCGCAGAGAAACTGCGGCTCTCGCGAGCCTTTGCACCGACTTCAAAGGAAAGGCTCATCGTTATCCTCATGCGATGGCAAAATACGCGCACTGGCAAATTCTGGCCAACATGTCCAGCCGAAGTTCCTCGCATTGGAGAAGGATCACAAAGAGTCTCTCCGAGTCGGGAAAATGGCTAAAAGACCAACCACTGCTCGGGCCTCATCGGCGAGAGAAAGTGACTCGCGCGATAGACAGCTTTTGAAGCCGCAGCTCGCATGGATGCGCGGCATAGAAACAGAATTGGAAGACGACCTTCAAGAGGCTGAAATTAGGCAACGTGGTGACATGGATTCATTGCGACGATGAACATGAACTGCGCAGGAAATCTGCTGTCAACCTCACTTGAAATGTACGTCGTCCTATTTTGCCATTTTGCTTTTTTTACGATTCGAGTCGGCAAACAAACGTTTAAAACATTCATTCTGAGAAAGAAAGGCATGATCGCTCAGCCAAAAAGCCTTGGCGAACATCTTCGCAATCGAAGGCTGGTTCTAGGGTTACGGCAAGAGGACGTGGCCAAACAATTGAGCACTCTGCGCGAGGTTTATGAGCGTTGGGAGCGTGACGAACGACAGCCTGTCGTGTCGGAGTGGCCGGGCATTCTTTCGTTCCTTGGCCATTACCCTGAGTCTGAAAAGACCGCTGCGGACCTCGTGCTGAAGGCACGGCGGTATCAGGGTATGGACCAAAAGGGATTCGCGCAGGTAGTCGGGGTCATTCATCAGAGGCTCCGCCGCTGGGAACATGGGGAGGAGATCCCCACGTCCAATGATCTCAAACATCTTCAATCTCTCGCGTGCCTTTAGTCCCTTCCCCCGGCTTGTTTCGCGATACGATGCTGCTGGATCAGAAGGGCGGTGTCGACGCACTGACGACTGGCTTGCGAACACTACCGCCATCCTGTGTGGCAAGCGCCTTGTAATTGAAGGGTGGGGGTCTCGTCTTGAAGACCAATGCGACCAAGAAACGGAGTTCTGATGCGTTGGATGAACCGGCGGTCAGCAGCGACATTCGCGCTTTAGATCACTATAGTCGCCGCAAGGATGTAATCCACCGCGACAATCAGACATGGCGGCTTTGCAGCTTTTTTTCACGAAAACTCACTCCATGAGCGCACCTCATCACAGCATCTTCATCCGCTTTCGCCGCCGCGAGGAGGAGGCACAATGAGCACGTTATCCGGCTCCAGAGGCGGTGCCATCGCCATCCGCGGCTTTGTGGTCCAGACACTTGTTGCCCTGCTGGATGTTGCCAAGCCGGGATCCACCTTCACCGAGATCACGCTGGAGCCACTTGAGGCTGGAAACGACAAGTTCGACTACATCTGGAAAGACCGCGACGGCACCCATGCTGTGCAGGTGAAGTCCACCGAAGGAACCTTCATGCCCGCTCAGGTCAAAGAATGGGCCGCCGAGATGGAAAAGGCGCGAACGGAGGAGGATTGCACGCTCCTGCTAATCGGCTGCGTGAATGGCAAGATTCCCGGTGACCGCATCGGTAAAGTCGCGCTGAATCTGAAGAATCTTGATACAAATGGTCTTCTGAATGAGGCTGCGCACGGCGTAGGCACGCTCCGTGAAACCGCAGGCCTGCCGCCGCTGCCAGCTTCTGAAAACCGCGAGGCCGCCAAAGCCCTTGTGCTGGAACTCGAGCTTTTCTCCATCGAGCAGAGGACGCTTGACCGCGCGGACCTCATCGCCCTGCTGAGCCAGTGGGTAAGCAAGGCTCCCACCCAGGAGTTGAAGGTGGACATCTCTCGCATCATCAAATGCGCCCCCGCCGACCTCATCGGACGCGAGACCGAGACCGCCCTCCTCAACGACGCCTGGGGCAAAGTCCAAGCGCATGAAACCAAACGTCCGCACGTCCTCACTCTCGTCGCCCTCGGCGGCGAGGGGAAGACCTCGCTCATCGCCAAATGGGCCGCCGACCTCGCGGCGCAGGACTGGCCCGGCTGCGACGCCGCCTTTGCGTGGTCCTTTTACAGTCAAGGCACGCGCGAGCAGGTGGCCGCTTCCTCCGACCTGTTCCTCAAGGAAGCCCTCACCTTCTTCGGAGACGATGCGGACAAAGCCTTCGCCGCCAGCCCCGCCGGCGCGTTTGAAAAAGGACAGCGCCTCGCCCGCATCGTTGGCCAGCGGCGCAGCCTTCTCATCCTCGACGGCCTCGAGCCGCTGCAATACGCGCCCACCGTGCCCACGCCGGGCGAACTCAAGGACCAAGGCGTCGGCGCGCTGTTAAAGGGCCTGGCCGCCGCCAGCTACGGCCTGTGCGTCGTCACCACCCGGTATTCGCTCCCGGACTTGCGGGCGTTCTGGCAGACCACCGCGTCGGAGGTGAAGCTGTTGCGCCTCTCCCGCGCCGCCGGCGTGCATCTGCTCCAGTCCTTCGGCGTGAAGGGCAGCCTGTTCCGCAACATTCCGTTCCACCGGGAGCAGGTGAACGAGTTCGAGAAACTGGTGGAAGACGTGCAAGGCCACGCGCTCACCTTGAACCTGCTCGGCACCTACCTGCGCGACGCCCACGCCGGCGACATCCGCAAACGCGACCTCGTGAAGCTAGAGGAAGCCGACGCCGAGGAACAGGGCGGCCACGCCTTCCGCGTCATGGAGGCCTACGAACGCGAGTTCGAGCGTGAAGGCGACAAAGGCCGGCGTGCCCTCGCTGTGCTCCGGCTGCTCGGCCTGTTCGACCGGCCGCTCACATCCGACTGCCTCGGCCCGCTGCTCCAAGCCCCCGCCATTGCTGGACTCACCGAGCCACTGATCAATCTGACCGAAGCGCAACGAAACATGGCGTTCAAGAGGCTGGAAGATGCCAGACTGCTCACTGTGAATCGCGACGCCTCGGGCGCACTCGATACGCTCGATGAGCACCCGCTGCTCCGGGAATACTTCGCCCGGCAACTGCGCGAGCAACAACCCGACGCTTGGCGCGCAGCTCACCGGCGGCTCTACGAACACCTTTGCGCGAGTACGCATGAAGGCGACCAGCCCACGCTCGAAGATCTCCAACCGCTTTACCAAGCCGTGGCCCACGGCTGCCAGGCGGGTATGCAACGACAGGCACTTGAGAGGGTTTATTTCCCCCGGATTCGCCGCCAGAGCGAAGATTACGCATCGAGAAAGTTAGGTGCTTTCGGTTCTGAGTTGGGAGCCGTCGCTTGTTTCTTCGAGCATCCGCTGAGTCAGCCTGCAATATCGCTTCCGCCACCATACCACGCTTGGTTATACTCCGTCGCAGCTTTCGATCTGCGCGCACTAGGCCGACTAACTGAGGCCCTCGAGCCGATGCGGGCCGCGAATCAGGCCACAACTCGACTTGGCGACTGGAAAAATGCGGCGATCGAAGCTAGCAATCTGAGTGAGCTAGAACTGTCGCTCGGCCTAGTTAGCCGAGCGCTTATCGACGGGGAGGAGTCCGTGACCTATGCAGATCGAACTGGCGATGCGTTTTCGCGGATGGGTTTTCGCACGACCCACGCCAACGCCCAACATCAATCAGGCCGCCGAGCCGAAGCGGATGCACTCTTCCGCGAGGCTGAAGATATCCAAGCCGAGGAACATCCGGACTCCCCCCTGCTATACTCTCTACAAGGACACCGCTATTGCGACCTTCTCCTTCGAGCCCCAGAGCAAACTGCGTGGCAAGCTACACTGAAGGTTCCCATGCGGGCTGTGATTGCCCCCTTGCTCGAATGCTGCGGCACAGTCTCACAGCGTGCGACACAAACTCTCCAATACTACGAACGAGGTAACTGGGCGTCGCTCCTCGACTATGCCCTCGATCACCTCACTCTAGGACGCGCTGCGCTCTACGAGTCCGTATTGGAGAAGTCCGAAAGGGGGACGCAGAAAGCCGCCAGGGAGAGGGCAATAGCCGAACTGAATGTCGCCGTGAACGGTCTTCGCCACGCGAACTCTCAGGACCAGATTCCTAGCGGCCTCCTGACCCGCGCCTGGCTCCGGTTTCTCACCGGAGCGCTTAGCGGCCCAGAGGGCGCGCAGGCCGACCTCGACGAAGCCTGGGAAATTGCCGAGCGCGGCCCGATGCGGCTCGACATGGCCGACATCCACCTCCACCGCGCCCGGCTTTTCTTTCGCGAAACGCAGTATCCGTGGGAGTCGCCGCAGGCCGATCTCGCTGCCGCCGAGAAACTCATCAACGAGTGCGGCTATCACCGTCGCGACGAGGAACTCGCCGATGCGAAGAAAGCAATCCTTCCGTAACTACGCTGTGGGTACTTACAGCCTCAGATTCCACGGGCATACGGCCACGCGACTGAAGCCGATGCTAGGGGGCCTGGACTGTGGCTGGCGAGTGCCACGGCAGTGGTGACGTAGCCAAGATTGATGAGTCCTTCTTGCCATGAATCATCCATGGCCTTGAGCCGGGTGGGTGTGGCAGCCAAGGCGGCTGCGCGTGCGGGATCAAAGCCCAAGGCGGCCACCGATGCGACTGCTGGATAGTCGGCGGGGACATTCCGGATGGACCAGTATGCGCCCTTGTGCTCCGTGCCAGCCTTGAACGCAGCGATGAGTTCGCGCTTTCTCAGACTGCGCACCTGATTGTCGACAATGTTGAGCACACGAATAGAATGGCGGGCCCAGTCGGAGGCAGGCTCTTCCTCCGCCGGGAGCGCCGCGCCGGCATCGCTGACCAGCACCGTGCGGCAACGCTTCCAGACTGTTTCCATGCCCATGTTGTCATAGACCCCGCCGTCGCTGAGCATGACTTTCTCGATGAATGGCGTTCGCTGGAGCGAGCTGCCCGTGCCGGGCTCAAAGGTGAAGTGACTGGCGTCGAGCCGAACTGGCGAGAGGATGGGAGGAAAGGCGGATGAGGCAGCCACGGCGACGGCAAGTGGCACCGTTGGATCTTTGACCAGCCCCACTTTGTAGTCACCCATGTAGGGTCGCGAGAAGCGCCACAGGACACCGCTCTGAATGTTGGTGGCATTGATGATAAAGCGCGGGCCTTCGCCCTTGCTGTCATTCGGCAGAGCTTGGAGAGTGGCACCGGAAAAGAGCGCCTTGTTGTAGGCGGAGGCGACCTTGTCGCCGACGGAGTGAAACGGATCGAACAATCCCCCGATGACGGCACCCTCGTCGATAGTGGTGCGGGCCAGCGCCCTGACTGGATCAACGACCTTTTCGATAAGGTTCTCAGCGCGCCCTTGGGAATCCCACTTCAGATCCTTCCAATGGAGGCCAAGCACTGCGGATGTGATAGATCCGCCTGAGACGCTGGAGACTCGCGCAAGCTGACGGAGATGGCCGGTTTCATTAAGGCGGATAAGTGTGCCCAGATGGAAGATCGTGGCGCGGTAGCCTCCGCCGGACAGGCAAAGGCCAGTGGTTTCTTCGATTTGGGATTCTTTTTCGAGAGGATCAAGGTTAGCGGGCATATCGGTGTGGGATGAGGGAGTTGGTTGCGAATCAAACGAGGAAATAGTCCACTCAGAGATCGGTCTCCTGAATGCGACCGCCGAGGCGAGCGGCGAGAATACCCGGCGGATTATCCATGGTTCTAATCAGTGGTGGGTCCGTCACACGGCAGTGACGAAGTCCTTCGACAACACCTTCATCTTGTCGGCCTTTTTCTTGCCGCGTTCGAGTTGCGTCGTGCTGAAGTAGTCGCTGTTCTTTGACAAGGCCTCCACGAGGGGCCGGCGAGGCACTTCGGTGCCTGCGGTCGTGCTGCCGTGCTTGCCCGGCATGGTGGAGACCACGGTCTTCAGGCGTCCGGCGGCGCCGGCCTTGCCCTTCTTGGTGAACAATCCCCACAAGGTTTTCGGCGTAGCATTGAGGCTGCCGTGGTGCCCTACCTTGTAGAAATCCACCTTCTCCAGCATCTTGCGGATGGCCTCGTGCTTCTTCGTCGTGCCCTTAAGCACGTAGTTCCAGTTCTCGATCTGAGCATCGCCCGGGAAGAGGAACCGCTTCCCACCCACCTCGAACAGGAGAATGAGGCTGGTATTGTTCATCGCGTCATCGAGGATGCGCACCAGTTCCAGCAGCCCGCTCGCGCGATTGCGCAGCATCTTGGGAACCAGCCATCGGGCCCACGGCGGCATGGCACCATTGTTCGCATGCCTGTCTCCGAAGGGACTCGCGCTGCCACCCTGGAAACTGTGGCTGGACAGGCCCATAAGATGCCAGAATTCATCCGGGTCCTTGGAGCGCTGCTTCTTGATCGTGTCCGACTGCTTGATCGTGGGAGGACCAATCACCAGCACCTTCACGCCCGGCAGAAGTTTCTGCAGCTTCGTGGAGTCGCCGAATGCAAGATACTCCTGCTTCCCTTTTTTTCCGCCCATGGTCATGAGATTCTCGACAGCCGCCAAGTTGGCTAAGTTGTCATCGCCGATGAAAGCCAGCTCCTTGCGCAAGCGCGAGCGCGGCCCCAGGCGCAGGCCTTTCATTTCACGCAGCGAAGTATCTGAGAAGCTCTGCATGGCGGACAGCGCTCCGACAAAACTCACATTGCCGGCGAGCTTCTTGGCGCCGGTGAGCGGCTTGTTGCTTGCGAGTGCCTTCGTGGCCTCTTCGGCATCCTTCTTGGCACGCGGATCTTCTGTCCAGGGCTGCATGACCACATCAGGCTTCAGCTTGCGAATGACATCACCGGGCCCCTTCGCTTTCGCCGCCGTAGCGAAACCACTGATGTGGTCCTTGTGGCGGTGGGTCGCGACCACGGCGGTGAGCTTTCCTCCGGTCGTCGTGGCGATGTCCTCGGCGATTAGCCGCATCAGATTGGGGGGGGAGCCCGCAGGCGCGCCCGTGCTGCCGAAGTCGATCAGCACATGCTTGTTCGCCTCCTTCTTGGTGCCCGACTTCGGGTAGTGGAAGGTGAGCAGGAAGCAGTCTCCGAAACCGACCTGGTAGGTCCGGATGGTGAGTTTGTCAGGCTTAGTCATGGTTATGCTTGTGCTTGGATCCGGGAGTATGAAAACAGTGGGCGGGCGCGGTGACCCAGCCCTCCACCTTCTGCAAAGGCACATCCAGCGCGCGGCTCAGGTGCATCCTCGCGAAGAGTCTCGACCGGTTCGTGGTGGGCAGGTAGTAACCGGCCTCGGCGAGGTGCTTGAGGCGCCGGCCCTGCTCCTTCCAGTTGTCGAGGTGGTTGTGGATGTGAAACTTCAGCCGTCCGAATTCGTCGAACACCAGCACGCCTCCACCAAAGAGACGCACATCCACGTCACCGGAGGCATTGCCCTCGTCGTCCACGACTTCCTTCCGCGGCAGCCATTCCGCATCCGGCAGCCTGCTGATGCCCAACTCCTTGAGCTCTGATGCCTTTACCGTGAGGATCTGCATGTATTCCGCGACGGTTTCACGCAGCGAGAAACCATCCTCGCTGATCCGCTGGCAGGGCCGCACGGACAGCACCTGCGTGAAGGTTCCCTCATAGAGGCCGAGCGCCTCCCGGTTTTCCCATATGAAGTGGAACACTTCGTCAGGGTCACGCTGCATGGGCTCAAAGTGCGTCCGCTCGTAGCGGATCGCTACCCCGGCTTCGCTATCCGCGGTCCGCCAGATTCCCGGTTCCTTCACCGTGCCCTTGGACCGGGGCTTGATTCCGTAGGATGCGAAGCTGTCGAGCAGGTGCTTGCGGAAGCAGTATTTGGAATCGTCCGGATGGAGTTCGTGGTCTGCCGTGAGCAGGGCGCTAAGGTAGTCGCCGAAGACCAGGTGGACCGGCGGGCAGTAGTCCAGCGCGCGAATGCTCATGGTCAGCAGGCGGTCCGCCGCCTCACGACCTTCCTCGGCCACGCGTGAGGTGTCCAGTTGCCCGTCCGAGTTCTCATAGAGTCCCTCCACCCGCGTCGACCAGATACCGATGAAGGCGTTCATCATCGCCGCAACGAGCAGCTCGCCGCGCCGGTGGGCCTCGCTGTATTCCTCCGAGTCGTAAAGGTCCGGCGATGGCGGGATCTCCGCCGACCGCCGCAACGCCTCTCCCCGGATGCCACTCAGCTCGGAGCCCATTTCCTCCGCCAGCGTTACCAGCATCGACTTCTTGAGGGCCTCCACTGACAGGGATTTTTTGTCCACCTTTCCTATTGAGCCCGGAGTTCGCTGACCAGACCTTTTGAGTTCAAGGATCACGTCCACTATCTTCGGCAGGGAGAACACCGAAAGCAGGGCCACCACGTCTGAAAAGCCTTCATGGAAGGCCGCCTGGTCAGGCGAGGAAGGGTCGGTATAGCGCTCGCGCAGCCCATCCAAAAGTGCGTGAGTGGTCTCGTGAGCCACGACATCATGCGACAGGCAGCTGAAGACCGGCTTGTTGCTGCTCCCGGTGAAATAGCCGAAGAATAGCCCCTCATCGTCCTTCGAGTAGTAGGCGTTGGCCTCCGCAAATGCATGGGGCGCAACCTTCAACTGGTGGCGCCGGAAGCTCCAGCTCACACGCCTTCCCAACGCCATTTCGAAGCGCGCCAGCACACGCATAACGATGGCATACACATTCTGGGCGTGGACCTGAGGGTTCGCCAGAATCTCTGCGTCCGTCTTGCCATCAAACGCATCCTTGATGTTTCCCTCCGCGTCCTGTTTGCACTCCAGCGGATGGTAGAGCACTTTCGATGTGGCGTCGTAGTCCACCACCTGCACCCGATGTCCCCACGGACCGGCACCCAGCTGCTCCGCGGCCACTGGCACCTTCACGGTGAGGATGCGCTCCTTGCCTTTCGGCCCGGTGCGCACAAAGGGATCCTGGGCAATGATCGTCATCCAGGTCTGTCGGGGCAAGACTCTTGATTTCATGGGGCAGGAGAAAGGTGGGAAGCCGTTGATTGAATTCGTTCGCGAATTTCGCTCCAAATTACCGCATATCTTTCCAAATTCGGAATCTGACGTCAATTCTTATGGTGGCGGGACGGGTGCTCGAACTTAGGTAACTGTTGATAAAAGCCTGATTCTGCGGCCATTCCAGCCGGACGAAAAAAGTTTTGGCATAGGGAAGAAAGAAACGCGCAGACGCCGTTCACATGTCGTTGCTGAAGCTCAGCTCACATGAGTTTCCTCCTCCGCACGCAAAACAAAAATCCTCGCGAAGAAATTCTTTGCGAGGATTGTGATGTCATGAGTTTGGAGGGTTCGTAAACGCCGGCTGCTTGATGCCGAGGACGAAGTCCGCAACTCTCGCGCCTAGTTGCTTGCCTTCACCAGCCAGCGTTGGTGATCCGGTTCGCGGAGAACATCGAGCCAGCTCTGGATGTAGGCGGCGGCCTGCTCGTGATGAGCCAGTACGATGTCGGCTTCGAGACCCAGGAACGTGGAGCCCATTTCGACGACGAGTTCTTCCTGCGAATACACCTTCCCGCCGAACTCATCGTGCTCGACAAGAGTCTTGCGGTTAAGCCGTGACTCGTGCCCTGTCGCATGAATCAGTCCATGGAACAGCGTGAGGTAGTAAGTCTCGCTGCTCTCGAACCGCCGCCCGCCCTGACGGCGCATCCATGGCAATTTCTAAGATTCAAAAGTTAAGGGCCAGCGCACCCTTTCTCAGATCGCTTTCATTTCATTGGCGGCCAACTACTGGGCGCATCTTATGCATGGTACCACACTGTCGCATCTGGGCGCTTGGCTCAAAGTTCTCCTGCTGCGCAAGCTCGCCGCCACCTTCCAAGGTCCCTGTGCCGCAGAACCCCCGGATAAGAACACCTTAACGCCCTAGCCTTCTTGAGGAGGTGCGAATGGCTGGGAACAATCCTCAATAATAGAGCGGAAGTTCCTTTCGGTGGTAACGGGCGAAATGGCTCATCATGACACCTTCAGGACGTGAATTTCCCTGGGGTGGTCTGAGCTTGGAAAGGTCCGGCAGGTCCGGTGGATAACCAAACTTCAAGGGCAGGGCCTTCCGTATTCTCGGGTCGATGCTTTGAAAGATGAGAAGATGGAAGCAACGGTCATCGACTCGATCCTGCGCGTTTAGTCTAAGGTACTCGATCAGTTGTTCTCCTTGGCCTGTTAGAGCCAGGAAACGCCCTGAGCGCAGGTTCAGTTTCAAGTGGGAGGCAAGGCTGACCTTGCAGGGATCTGGCAGCCCCAGCATGGTTGACTTGAGCGTGTTGCATCGGATGCAGGCGTAAATCAGGTTGTCGTAGTCACAGGTCAGGTCCTGGTGCAGGCTCTTGGGCTTCACATGATCGATGCTGAACCGGTTGTGGGCTTCCGGACCCCATCGTTCGCGCGTCAGGCAGTACACGCAGCGGAACTCAAATTCATCCCGCAGCCACGGCTTGTACGCAACGTAGTCACTGTGGCCCTGGGGCCCGTGGATCCGGCGGTAAGGCTTCGCGGGAAAGCTGAAAGGATGCGGAGTCTTGGACTTCGGTTTTGCTTTGGCCTTCGCACCGGCCTTGCCGATCTTGGGCCGGGGACGCTTCGCGGTTTTGGGCATAGGCCTATCCCTTTCTTTGGCTCTTGGTATCCTCGACAGTCTGCCGCAGTTCCGCCAGCAGGCCGAAGCCGGTGGGGGCAGTCATGCTGAGATATTCATCCATCAATTGTTCGAGCTCACGCAGTTCAGCCTCCTCTTCAGGCTTGATGACTTTGGCCAGTTTCTTGTCCACCAGATAAATGCGCCTTTCATTGGCGGCCGTCCAGTTCTTCGCTGAGCTCTGCTTCTCCTGAGCCGTCAATTGCGGGATCTCAACAAAGTAGTCGATGTATAGCGCGCTCACAGTGACCGCCTTCTCGAACTCCTGCCACCGGGCATCCGACGATGCCTTTGCACCGCCAGGCGGAATCATGATGCCTTGGTCTGAGCGCAGAATTCTGCCGTGGGTCTTGTGCTGGAGCGCGGCCATGACCCCTGGATGCGGCAGCTTCCACATCTTCCGTCTGGCCGCTGCCTCATCGATGGAGACCATCGCAACTAAATCCGGACTGGTCATCATTTCCAATCCGTAACGCCTCGGTGTACCCTGACGGCTGCCGTGATGGGACGCATTGTAAAGCACCGTCCGCTCCAGAAGCTGCCGACAGGTGACCGCCTTAGGATCGTCCAGTCCCACATCCGTCGGCCATCGATATTCATGCCAGGAAAGCCAGCTCTGCAGTTGCGCATCGCCAGGGAACAGCAGCACCTTGCTCACGCTGCGCGGTCCGCTGAGTTCAATGGCCGTGGCGAGGCTCGTATCATTCCGTCTCGAATCATAGTCCAGCTTCACTCTCGAGGGGGGTCGGTCAGTTCTTTTGTCGATCCGCCGCCAGCCCGAGTTGTCGGCGCTGAAATAGCCATCAAACGCGGGATTTTCTCTCGCCACGCTGAAACTGATTTGATCGCGGTCATCAAAGGGACATGCCATGCTCTCTTCCGCGGCTGCGTTCCTGGCCACGATGGCCTTCAAGTCCGCGCCCAGCTTGGGAGGACCCAGGACAAAGACCCGCACGCCGGCAACTCCCGGGAGCGCGACCGGACCATCCCCGCCCCGGAAGTAGCGCACGCGTGAGGCCCGACCTTGGAGGTAGTCCACAGCCTCCTCGGAGGATGACCTCCTCTTCGAGCCGTCACCTTTCACCAGGGGACGAAAGAATGTGGTCTCCCGCATTCGACGGGCATTCTCATCCATGGGATCCTCCGTCCATCCAAGCCAAAGCTGGTCAATTTCAATTTTGTCGAAGGTAGCGCGAGCTTGTTTGAAGCCGGAAACGCAATCCCAATGCGAGTGCGTCACCACCACCACGTCCAGATGGCCCTCTGTTGCCTTGTGAATGTCTTTGACAACTGTCTTCATTGCCTGAAGCGCGCCCTCTCCAAGAACAACCCCGCAGTCAATCAGCATGTAAAACGGCCGTCCCAGCCTGGGAAAGCTCAGCAGGGTGCAGTGGCCCAAACCGTGGCGATACATGCGGACTCGCACGGACGTCGTGAGTTCGGGATCGACCCTGGTCTTCCTTGTCGCTGCCTTTGAGTCCGGCTTTCTGCGCTTACGTGGCGCAGCGGGAAGTTTAGATGTCTTCTTCATAAATCCAGCTCCTCGCGTCAAGAGTGGTTCGGAGGGATGCATCGATGCGCAAAGCGGAAAAAGGCTCTTCATCCGTGAGGGTTGCCCGCTCGCGGAATGTCGGGTCTGGAGATGCGAATTCCAGGTTGAAGCTGCGGGCTCGAACGAGGCGCTCCTCAGAAAGGATGTCCTTCGCGACACACAGTTTTGCTTTCCGCGTCGCTGGATCAACCAGAAGGGTGCATCCACCCAAAAAATAAAAATCTGGATCCCCCCTTTCGGCACCTCGATCTTGCGCGGCCTGGACTGCTGGATCGAAATAACCACGCCTCCTCTGCGACACGGTGATGATCCAGTGGACTGCCTGCTCTCCGTCAGTCCCTGTTTTCCGCGACAGACGCGCCGATGTCACCTCAATCAGAGCCATTTCATCGGCTCCACCTTCAAGGGTCTTCGTTGCATGTGGTCTAATGGCGAGTCCCATCTCCCGAACGACATTCTCGGGCAGTTTGTTCGCCCCTTGAGAGAACCACTGAGACAACCTGAGGCACCACTTTTTACCCTGATCATACTCTTCTTGCCTGGTCCTGGCAGGTCTCCAGTTGAGCATTCCAGGAAACGCGATCTCTGTCGTTGGCATCCGCCACAGCAGGCTCTCGGCGGACAGCGAACTTAAGTCCATAGGATAGACTCCATATCGCCGAAAAGATTCCACGATTGCGATCCGGTAGTTTCTTTCATCGTCCGGCACCACGTCCTTGTCCGCTGTCACCATGGCCCTGAGAAAGTCACCGAAATTCACATCGACCGGCGGGCAATAGTCGATCGCCCGGATGCACATGCGCAGCACATGGGATGCACTTTTGGCGGCCACTGATGAAAGGGCGTCAATCAGGTGGGGGGGCAGCTTTTCCCCTGGCATCGATTCGTGCCTCGTCAGCCCCAGCAGCTCCATACTGCGCTGCCTCAACAAAGTCAGAAACACATCAAACACGGCTGCCACCAGGATTGCCGCTCTCCGAGGCATGCCGGACGTCTGCAAATCGACTGGCAGTTCCGGCTTGCCGATGCAGTCTCTCAACTCCGCATAGCGTCCGGAGGATTTTGCCAGATTCCTGGCCAGTTCCATCAACCGGTTCTCATTCGCTTGCGGATCAGAGCTGAAGTTTGCCTGCGAACGCAAAATACCCGGCAGTGAAAAATGCAGAAGAAGACCGGCCAGATCGCAGAGCGCCTCATGAGTCGCCATCGTGTGCGGACTGCTGTCACCCGCACCGGCACCACGGCACAGCCCATCCAAGATCGCATGGCTGGTTTCATGGATCACCATGTCATGGGAGAGACAGGTAAAGGCGGTCCTCTGTCGCCGCAAGTCCATGAGTCCTGTCGCGCCGATTGAGTAGTACCCCAACAGCAGGGCTTTTTTGGCAGGACTGTAATAGGCATTGGGTTCGCGCAGTGCATGAGGATGGATGCGCAACCGTTGCACAAAGGTTTCCCCGCTCTCCTCGTCCCGATGCGGAGACCATAGGATGGACCGGCCCAATCCCTGCTCAAACACGCGGATCGTAACCATCGCCAGCGCGTAGACTGATTGCTGGTGAAACTGGGGGATACCTTGCGCGGGTGTGAGGCCATCCTGCGCCAGAATCCCGCACGCATTGAGATTCACAGGTTCATAGCAACATTCGCTTCCGGGGTCGATATCAATCACCTCGATGCATTCTCCGACGGGCCCAGGTTGCAAATCTTCCCAAGGCACCTTCATGGCGATCTGGTTCACCCCACTGCCGAGCACCAGTCCCAAATCCGGGTTGATTGAATAGATGCGCAAGCGCCGAAATGAAGGTTTTGGTGAATGCCCATTCATGGCTATTAATCATTAGCGGTGTGCTTCTACAACGTATCGCTCCACAGCTAGCTGTAACATTGGATTTGGCAAGGCCAGTCATCACGTCGGCACAAGGGATCAATCGCAAGAAATTTTGGCCGCGCGACGAAGCTGATATAATGGCAATGGGAGCATGGTACGCGAGGCTATCGCAAGCGGAACAATAATAAGTTGTCAGATACAGCGGGACGTGGCCGAACTGTCAGAGTGTTTGAGCTGGAATCTCGCTAGCCTCGGACCTCGCAGGCCGCGCCATGTGGCCGTGATCGTGACGAAGGCTGCGTTCGGCGATCCGCCCGAGGGCTGAAGTTCATACACGAGTTGCTTCGACTTTCTGGGGGCGCTCATGGTTTGATAGGCGGCAATCTTGTCCAGAGCGCACAGATTGTCATGAGGTGTGGAGTCTCGTTGCCATTGAGATGAATTTTAGAAAAAAACGTCCTCGTGTGAGTAAGGTGGCGCGCAGCAGCAGAGGAAGCGCAGCGTTTGGGATGCGGTGATCTGATGCCAGGCATTTGGCGGAATGAGGATCGCATCGCCAGGACTCACGTCGCGGGTTTCACCATCGATCTCCATGCTGCCCCGGCCTTCGAGGATGAAGTAGAACTCCTCGCTGAGCTTGTGGTAGTGGCGCTCCGTCGGCTGGCCGACGGGGACAAGGGCTTCGGCGAGGGATTGATTCCGCACGGGCGCATTCGTCTTGTCGAGAATGCTGCGGATGGTGCTGCCGTCCTTGGTGGTGAAAGGATTCTGTGTGGAAAGCTGATTGATGGTCATGGGCTGCGGCTCAGGCTCAACGATGGCAGCAAGAGTTCCACTCAAAAAACCGCGAGGTGAACACGGACACTGGTTCAAGCTCCGAGGCCGAGGGTGCCTTCGCCCGTTTCAATCTCGGAACCGGAGGTGCTTCTATTATTCGAGAACAGCTCGCCGATGGCGGTCAGAATTTCACCTGCCGTGTAGGGCTTGTGCAAAAACGTGTTGATCTGCAGGGAATGGAGCGCGGCGGCCTTGTCCTGCCGGCCCTTCGCACTGCCCATGCCGCTGGAGGCGATGATGGGGATGGTCGGATCCATCTTTTTCAAGGTGCGGGAGAGGGTGACGCCATCCATGAACGGCATCATGATGTCGGTGAGCACGGCTTTGATCTCGCCACGATGCACGGAGAACTGGGCGATGGCCTCGGTGCCGTCTCCTGCGGTGAGCACCCGATAACCATGACCCATGAGCGTTTTCTGAACGACATCACGGATGGCTACCTCGTCATCGACAATGAGGATCATCTCCCCCTGCCCTCGCGGTGCTTCCGGGGCGGGAGCGGCGATGGTGGCCACCACGGCATCCGGCGCGGCAGGCAGGTAAATCTCGAAGGTGCTGCCCACACCCACGCGGCTGCGCAGATTGACGAAACCCTGGTGGCTTTTGACGATGCCCATGACGGTGGAGAGCCCCAGGCCGGTGCCTTTGCCGGTCTCCTTCGTGGTGAAGAAAGGATCGAAGATCTTGTCGATGACTTCGGGCGGAATGCCTTCTCCGGTGTCGGTGACGCGCAGCAGCACGTAGGGACCCGGCGCAGCGTCCACATTCATGGCGGCGAAATTTTCATCCAGCCGGATGTTTTCCGTGGTGAGGGCGAGCGCTCCGCCGAGAGGCATGGCGTCACGTGCGTTGACGCACAGGTTGAGCAGCACCTGATGGAGCTGGGTGGCATCGCCGAGGACAGGCCAGACTTCGTCGGAAGTCCGGGAGGACATGTTGATGCTCTTGGGGAAGGTTCCCGTCATGATCTTCATCATGTCACTGACGAGGCGGTTCGTCTGTACGACCTGCCGCTGACCACCGGCGTCACAGCCGAAGGTGAGCAACTGCTTGATGAGGTCCGCCCCGCGCTGGGCGTTGGTCTCGATGTTGCCGAGCATTTTTTCATAATCTTCCGGGGACAGCTCGCGGCGTAACATGAAGGCAGAGAGGAAGATGGGAGTGAGGATGTTGTTCATGTCATGCGCGATGCCGCTGGAGAGCCGCCCCACGCTTTCCATGCGCTGGGAGCGCAGGAACTGCGCCTCCATGCTTTTCTTCTCCGTGATGTCCTCGACCACGGCGACAAAGGATCTGACGCCCGCGATTTCCAGCACGCTGATGCGTGAACGCGTGACGAATGCAGTGCCGTCTTTTTTGCGGCTGCTCATCTCGCCCATCCAGGCCCCCTTCTCCCTCAAGTAGCTGAACAGCTCGTCCATGGCGAGGTGGCTTTCCTCGGGCGGGGTGTTTTTGATGATGGAGAAGTGCTGGGCAATCAGCTCGCCGCTGTCATAACCGAACATGGCATTGCATGCGGCATTGCTGAAAACAATGAGCCCGTTCTCATCGCATACAGCGACGCCTTCCGCCATGCTTTCGAGCACACGCCCCTGCATCCTGAGGGCTTCATCCGTCTTTCTGCGTCCGGTGATGTCGGTGTTGATGGCGAGGACAGACTTGGGCTGCCCCGCAGCGTCGCGCACCAGGGTCCAGTGGCCCTCGATCATCAAATGCCGCCCGTCCTTGCTGATCTGATGCAGCTCCCCTACCCACTCACCAGTCAGAATGACCTGTTCGTTTGCATGTTGGAAGGCGGCCTCATCTTTGTAGAGAACCTGCGCCACCGAACGGCCGACCGCCTCCGCCGAACTCCAGCCGTACAATCTTTCCGCGCCCTTGTTCCAGTAAGTGACGTGGTGCTGCAGGTCATGCACGAGGATGGCGTCCTGTGCTTTGTCGAGGAGGGAGGCCTGCTCGCGAAATTTTTCCTCCAGCATGCGGCGCTCGCTCATCTCGCGCTTGAGATCCTCGTAGGCCTGCTCTGCTTTTTCGCGATTGCGCACGGCATCCGCCATCATGCTCACGGCGGCGGCCTGGGACGCCTCCAGTTCCCGCGTCCTCTCCCCCACCATCTGCTGCAGATCGCCAAGCGCACTTTTCGATTCCCGCAGCAGGAGCCATTTCTGCGTCAGCGCATTGGCCATCTGGAGAATCTCGATGGTGTCAAAGGGCTTCTTCAGGATCAGCAGCCGGTCCAGCGGATCGATTTGCTCCCGCATTTCGTTCCAAGAACAGTCTGCAAACGCCGTGCAGATCACCACTTGAAGATCGGGGCAGATTTTCCAGATCCGCTGCGTCGTTTCGATGCCGTCCCAGCCTGGAGGCATGCGAACATCCACAAAGGCCATGGCGTAAGGCCGGCCTTCCGCCAGTGCCTGCTCCACCATTTTCAATCCTTCCTCACCTTGGGAGGCGGTGTCGATCTCAAAGAGCATCTCATGCCGGGTGCCGAAGATGCGCGCCTCGGCCGCCTGCAGCGCCGCGTCTTCAGCGTCGGGCTCACCGAGAATTTTCCGAAAATCTTCATGAATCGCGTGATTGTCATCAATGACAAGGATGCGGCGGTTGAGGTTGTCGATTGCGTTGTTCATGAGCTTGGTTGTGTGGTCTGCAATGGAAGTTCCAGGGTAAAGACAGCGCCCCGGCCCACGCCGTCGCTCTCCGCAATGAGCTTTCCGCCCATTTCACGCGCTGCCAGGGCGCCGCTGTGAAGGCCGAAGCCGTGGCCGTCTTTCTTGGTCGTGAAGCCGTGTTGGAAAACCCGGGTCAAATTTTCCGGCGCAATGCCGGCACCGTTGTCGATGACCTTGATCTGAACACTGTCCTTGCCACCCATGGCAACCCGCACCGTCAGCCGCTTGTCTTCACCGGCCTGGTCGAGCGCATGCTTGGCATTGCTGAGCAAGTTCACCAAAATCGGCAGCACCTTGTGCCGGTCCACCAGAACCGGCGGCACTTTCTCGAACTCACGCACCAATGTCACGCCATGGCGGGTGAGGCTGGCACTATTGATGTTGATGGCCCCTTCGACAATCTCGACGACGGGAAGGGTTTCCAGCACACTCGAGGTGCGGGCGTGCCCCTGCTGCATGGCCACGATCTGCTTGATGTGTTCGATGTTGTTCTGAAGAGACTTCATCTCCTGCAAAATCACCTTCTGAGGTTCCGCGAGGCTTTCCGCCAACTGCACCATGTAGGCTGGCAGTTCTTTGCCTCGGGAGTCCTGCGTAAAGAACTCAGACAGATGGTGTTCGTGTTCGCGGAGCAATTGGGCCACGTTTTTCAGGCTGGCGATCCTGAAGTGGCGGATTTTGCCAGCCACGGTCTCCGCCGACACGTTCACGCTGTTGAGCACGTTGCCCACATTGTGCAGGACATTCGTGGCCACTTCCGCCATGCCGGCCTGCCGCGATGTCACCAGCAATTGTTGGTGTGCCTCCGTCAATTCAGCCGTGCGTTCGATGACCTGGCTTTCGATTTCCGCATTGATGCTTTCAAGCCGGCTGCGGCGTTTGGCGACCTCCAGCGTTTCCGTCAGGTTTTGCTGAATCGAAATCGTCAGGAAGACATTTTCAATCAGCACCCAACCGACGTGTTCCATCCACCTCCATTGACCGGCTGCAAGCTCTCCAAAGATGGACTGCGGCCAAAAGACCCCGCGTACAAAGTGATCCACCACCACCACCACCGTGGCCGTCACGAGCACACGCCAATCCCGATAAAACGCGAGGAAAGTCAACGAGCCGAAGATATGGAAATGCGTTTCAAAGCGGCCGCCGGTCAGATGGATCAAGAGCGCGGATGTCAGAATCTGCGCCACAGCTATGACATGGCGGGTCACCACACGCCCAGGCCGTCTCCACGCCAGCAGGACCGGAGCAGCGCTGATCACCCCTCCGAGGCATGTCGCCGCCCATATGTGCCACAGAGGTTGGATGGAAGAACCGCTCCAAGCCATGGGCGATAGCCACACGGCGATGACGATCCCGCCCAACCACTGCATGACCATCAATTTGGCAAACAGCCGGTCCGTCTGGATGTGATTGCGCCGCTGCGAGATGCGATAAAGCCGCGCTGTCCGTTCACTTTCCTCTAAACCAGGCATGATCGCGCCTTTTGGGGAAGCAGAGGAACACATGCGAACTCCCCCTTGACGGCTTTTCTCCGTAAAGGACACATCTTGAGTCACGTAGCCAGCCGAGATCATCATGGTACGTCACTAATTTTGCACCCGTTATAACAACTGTAAATTCAATAAACATCTATCTATTCCCCTTCGCTGACCGGAAACACCCTCATTCGCCCTCTTTTGCTCCCCCGCCCACGTCGAACTGACTTGGAAAGCTAGTTGCTGGCCAAGCGCGCGTTGGCTACTGCTGGCACATGTCTAAAGGATTTGCCCTCGGCCAATGTCGCGCAGTGATCACCGGTGCGTCATCGGGCCTCGGGGCCGAGTTTGCACGACAACTGGCCCCGCTGGCTGACACACTGGTGTTGGTCGCCAGACGTGCCGACGCGCTGGAGGCGGTGAAACGCGAACTTTCGGCCTCTAGCGCGAAGATTTTCTGCTGTGTGGCCGATCTGGCGACAGATGAGGGCCGCAAGGAGGTGGTAGCGTTCTTGGAAGAGAATGGCGTGCAGCCCAACCTGCTCATTAATAACGCCGGGCTGGGCGATTACGGCAGTTTTGCGAGTTCTTCGACGGAAAAGACCCGCACGCAGATCGAACTGAACATCACGGCGCTGACGATGCTGACGCACTCGCTGCTGCCAAAGCTGGGCAGGCCTGCGGGTATTCTGAACGTGAGTTCGCTCGCCAGCACACTGCCGATGCCGGATCTGGCAGTGTATGCGGCGTCGAAAGCCTATGTGACGAGCTTTTCCGAGGCGCTGGCGGTGGAGCTGGCTCCGCAGAACATTACGGTGAGTTGCGTGTGCCCGGGTCCGACACCGACGAATTTCAGCAAAACAGCGAAGCGTGAGGACGGGACGGACACGAACCGCGAAGGCCAGTCGCTGCTGCGCATTCCACCGGAACAGGTGGTAAGCCGGGCGTTGCGAGCACTCAGGCAGGCCGAGGCGTGTGTATTTCCAGGACTGGGCGTATCGGTGGCGGGAAAGCTGTTCCGGCTGATGCCGCGGAGGCTGATGAGGGTTCTTCTCAAAAGAAGAATGGAAACAAGCTAAGCTTTTGGAACAGCTTTTCGAACAGGCGGGACGTAAAAGATGTCCGTCAGCACGCCTGATAAATCACACACCCATCATGAAAACACTTCGTCTCCTCTCCCTGTTTGTTTTCTCCCTCACGGTTCTTCACGGTGAAGAGCTGGAAAAAATCACCCAGCCCGGCGCGGTGTCCGGCACGGTGAACATCGCCTTCAACACCCGCACACGCCTAAACGACCAAGGCAAGCCTGAGAAAGGCGCGAAGGACATCTATGAGGTCGCGCTCAACGTGGGCAAGACCACGGAGTTTAAGGGCAAGGTCGAACGCCAGCCGCTGCTCACGAGCAAGATTCTCGGCAGCGTGGAGCAGCCGGGCCAGCTTTTTTACTCGCTGGATCTCGCCGTGCTCAATCCGGTGAACATGACGCAGAAAAAGACCGTGGGCAAATGGGTCGGCACCGTGCCGATCGACAACCAGGGCATGTATGAGCTGGCAGGCGCGGGTGAGAGTAAGCACCGCGTGAGCATTGATGCCATCGGTCGCGCCCCTGCCTTCACCGACAATTTTGGCGGCCGGCTCTACGGTAAAGGCAAGAAGACCGACGGCGTGATGTCCTACGTGCGCAAGCTCCAGGGCAAGGAAGTGAAGCTCGAGGTGAAGAACGTGGACCCAATGCGCTTTGAAAACGTCCAGCTCGCGATGGGCCCGGCGCAGAGCTACCCGAAATGCACGGTGACGGGCAATCTCGACTTCGACTATGAAACAGGCAACTGGCTGACCAACGGCGTACGCTTTCACTACGCGCTCAACGGCAAGGAATATGACGACGTGGTGACTGGCTCCATCAAGTGGGTGGAGGATCCAAACCGCGCCTCCAATGGCAAAGGCCAGTATGAGTTCAACCTGCGCTGGAACGAGGACAAGAACAAGCCGTCCAGCACCGAGGCGGATGCGTTCAAGAGCGCGAATGACGAAGAAGCGTTCTTCGCCGTGGATAATAGCGTGCCCTCGCTCACTGGTGTGGTGACGTATCAGGATACGATGGCGAAAGTCGGCGGCGAGGACTCCTGCACCGCGAGCAAGATCACCTATCAGCTCGATGCGAATCAGCTCACAAAGCAGCAGATCATGAACTTCATCAAGCTGTGGCTCATCGGCATCGGCCCGACGAACGACGAGTAATTTGAATGTGCCAATTTTGCGGCGTGGTCCACACCGGGCCACGCCCTTCTTGTTGAACTCCACACCCACTCAAAGCCATGAATCCAGGCCGCACTCCTCTGTTCCGCTCCGTCATGCGCGCGATGCGCGAAGCCTCCATGCCCTACCGCACGCGGCGTGACTTCATTCGTCTCACCGGTGCTGCCGGTATCTCCGCCGCCCTCGGCCTGCGTGCCCAGGATGTGGAGAAAAAACCCTCAAAGAAAATCGAAGGGCCGGTGGCAGTGGTCGGTGGTGGCATCGGCGGGCTGACTGCGGCCTACCGCCTGATGCAGGCGGGCGTGGAAGTGCATCTCTACGAGGCGCAGGAGCGCTTCGGCGGACGCATGTGGACGAAGCGCGATTTCAACAAGGATGGCATGTTCGTTGAGTTGGGAGGTGAACTGGTGGACTCGAACCACACAGATCTCATCGACCTGGCGAAAGAACTCGGCGTTGACCTGCAAAACTTGAAGGAGGGCGATGAGGGCGTGGATTTCTACCACTTCGGCGGGAAGTTTTACACGGACAAGGATGTCATCGCCGCCTTCGAGCCGCTGGCGAAGAAGATCGCCGCAGATGCGGAGGGGCTTTACGACGACAAGGAGGAATACACCGCGAAGGCGAGGCAGCTCGATAACGTGAGCCTGAAGGACTATCTCAAGCAGATCGGCGCGGGCGCCGACCGCTGGATTGTGCAGATGCTCGAGGTGGCCTATGTGCCTGAGTATGGCATCGACGCGGAGAAGCAGTCCGCGCTGAACCTCATCGACTTCATCAATCCGGACACCAGCGACGGCTTCCAGGTCTTCGGCGACAGTGATGAAGCCTGGCGCGTGCGCGGCGGCAACGACACACTGCCCACGGCGGTGCAGCGCGCCATCCAGAGCAAGGTGAAGCTCAACAGCGGTCACCGGCTCGTGCGCATTCAGGAGGAGCGCGAAAAAATCAAGCTCAGCTTCACCACCGGCTCGAAATTGCTCACGCCAAGCTATGCCAACGTCATCATGGCGCTGCCATTCACCATTTTGCGCAACATCGACGGCGTGAAGGAACTCAAGCTCAGCGAGGAGAAGCAGCGCTGCATTCAAGAGATGGGCTACGGCACCAACCTCAAAGTCATGTACGGCTTCACCGAGAGGCTCTGGCGCAAGCCCTTCGGCGGGCGCACGGAGTTCTGCAACGGTGCTGTGTATGCCGACAAGAGCTTCCAGTCCGTGTGGGAAACCAGCCGCGGACAGGCTGGCGAAAGCGGGATCATCACCAACTTCATGGGCGGCAGCATCGGCGCGCAGTACGGCCCGGAGAACATCGAGAAATACATCGCCGAGCTCGACACCATCTTCCCCGGCCTCAAAGCCAAGGCTGATGGCAACAAGACGATGCTCAACTGGCCGAGCATGAAGACGATGCGCGGCAGCTATTCCAGCCCGCTAGTGGGCCAGTACTGCTGGGTTTACGGAGCAGCAGCAACGCCAGAGCTTGAGGGACGCCTCATCTTCGCGGGTGAGCACACCAGCGGCGAATCGCCCGGCTTCATGAACGGCGGTGTCGAGAGCGGCAACCGAGCCTCAAAGGAACTGCTGGGGGAAGAAGCGTAAGACTTGCATGCCGGGTGCGGCAGGCTGTACAATCGCCCTGTGCGTTGTCCTGCCTGCCGAACTCCCGCGATTGAAAACGATGCTGCCTGCCGGCAGTGCGGCTTTTCATTGGAGGTGGCGGACCGCACCTTCGGCATCGCCCCGGCGCTCCAGCGCCCGGTTGCCGACACCACCGGCCAGTTGGGTGCGTTTGCGCAAAAGCGCGCGGCGCACGTGATCACGCAGGTGGAACGGCGGTTTCCGCAGCTTGCGATCGCCGCGGTGCTCATGGAAGTGCCGCAGCAAGCACCGCTGACGGCGTATGCATTCTGGATCTTCAACCGGGGGCGTCTGTCCAGTGCGGTGGAGAAAGGTGGCGAAAACCGGCTGGTGATGCTGCTCATCGACACGAACACCGACCGGGCCATCGCGATGGTGGGCTACGGGCTGGAACCATTCATCCAGGAAATACATTTGCAAACCTGCCTGCAGGCGGCGCAGCAACCGTTGCAGCGCGGGCATTTCGCACAGGCCATTGAGTCGTTCACACGCGAGCTGGACCGTCAGCTCCGCGAGCTGTGCCGGCTGGTGCCCAAACAATTTGGGCTGGCGCAGGAAACCCAGTGGCTGGATGCCAGCGCTCCCGGGGACGAAGCCGTGGGAATGGCGGAAAGCCTGTATTGAACACGCTCATGATGAACCGCCGCCATTTTCTTCACCTGGGTCTGTTGAGCGGAAGTTCTACACTGCTTCGTGCGGCGGAGTTTTTGCCGCAAAACGTGACTTTCATTGGCGTGGCGAAGTTCCAGCAGGTTGTGGCACGTGCGGTGGCAGAAAACTGGGCGGCGCTGCCGATGGGTGCACGCGTGGCGCAGTTCGGGCAGGCGCTGCGTGGCACGAAGTATGTCGCATGGACGCTGGAGATTGACGACCGCATCGAATCGCCCTCGGCGAACTTCAACGGGCTGGACTGCTGGACGTTTTTTGAGATCGCGCTCGGCCTGGCGCGCATGATCGCAAAACGGCAGCGCGACTACTCGACTTCGGATTTGCTACGTCAGATCGAATGGACGCGCTATCGCGGTGGTGTTTGTCACGGACACTATCTGGACCGCATTCATTACTTGGACGAATGGTTCACAGACAACGTAGCACGAGGCACCATCCGCAACGTCACGCGTCAAGCAGGGCCGGTGGTGCGGCTCACAGGACGTGGCAACGACGAGATGTCGCTGAATCCGAAATTATACCGCTACCTGCGTGCGAATCCTGCGTTGGTTCCGGCGATGCGGCAAATCGAATCACGGCTGGAACAGGTGCCGTTCGATTTCATCCCGAAGCAGCACGTCGCGACCTGTGAACCACGCCTTCAAAGTGGTGACATCATCGGCATTGTGACGAACCGCCCGCATGTTTTCTGCTCCCATGTCGGCTTGGCGTTGCGAACCGGCGACGGGGCATGCCGCTTCATGCACGCTTCGGCGACCTACAAGAAGGTCGTGGTGGACAAAACCATCCATGAGTACCTGGACGCGATCAAAAGCCACGCAGGCATCATCGTGGGCAGGCCGCGCGAAGTTTGAACTGCTCAGCGATCAATCGACTCACTTGTCGAAGAACGAGTCTTCCTCACGATCGCCGACCTTGAGGTAGCGGTAGAACACTTCGAGTTGCAGCGTGCAGAGGCACTGGCGATAGATTTCATCCGCAGCATCTCCAGCGGGCCAGTTCGGCCGGCCGCGCTTGAACGAACCATCGGACTGCTGGGCACTGAGGATCTGGGGGAGGAATTGCTGATTGTAGAACTTCCAGTCGTCGCCGCCCTGTTGGAAGAACGCCTGGGTGTAGTAGTACCAGCAGTAGAGATTGCAGTTCTTGTTCCAGTCCAGCGGCTCAGCGGTGAGGAAATCACGCAGGAAGGCGATGCCTTTCTTGATCGGGGTGGTCTTGTTGCCTTTCGCCATGGTTTGCAGGCCGAGAATTCCCACGCCGGAGAGACTCCACTGATTGTAGTGAGCGTCACGGCTGGTGCCACCGAAGCCACCGTCCTTTGTCTGCTTGTCTTCGAGATACTTGGTCATCTTTGTAATGGAGCTGTGCAGGCCATCGATTTTCAAACTGGTGTTCTTGGCCGCCTTGAGAGCCTGAAACTGCCAGCCGGCCACGGAAAGGTCTTCGCGGCTCTTTTTGCCCGCGTAGAAGCCCGTTTCGCCATCATACACCCAGCTTCCGCTGTCCTGCTGGTTGTCGATGATGATCTTCACGCCCTGTTCGAAAGCTTCACGCATGCCAGGCAGGGATTTGCTGCCCAGTCGTGCCAGTGTGTACATCTCGCCGAGGGCGTAAGTCGCGATGCCGTGCTCATAGACTGGCGCGTTTCCCTTGAGTCCTTGGCTGAAGAGTTTGTTCTTGTTCGCTTTTTGGGTCTCGATGAGGAACATGATGCCCTTCATCACATTGTCGCCGTAGAACGGCGATTCCGGCGTCTCACAGCGGCCCAGATAGCACAGCAAGGCCAAGCCGGTCATCGCACACTTGTTGGTGCGGCCCCAGGAGCCGTCGGGGTTCTGCTTGCCCTTGAGCCATTCCAGCGACGCGCTCACCGCCGCCTCGCACTCCGGCGTCCCGCCGTTCTGCCGCAGCTTCTCCAAGCGCTCCTGCGTCGAACAACGCGCACGCATCGACGGCGGCAGCGTCACAAAGCCTGCCGCGCCGCCCATCCCCATCCCTTTGCCAAAGCCGCCGCCCGCTCCGCCCGTGCCAAATCCACCGCTCGCTCCCAGCGCTCCTCCGCCCATCATCGCGCTCACGTCGGGCATGTCCAACGCGTCCGGCGGCGCCTCCGGCAGGGTGATCGCCGAGTTCATGCTGGTGCTCACCAGCTTCTTCATCGGCATCGTCTTGTTGATCGAGCTGCGCTTCTTCTGCTGCACCTTGTGCTGCAAGTCCGCGCTGGCCTGCGCCCCCTGCTGCGTGCCGCCACCGGGCAGGAAATCGACCTGCTTGTCCATCACCCCGGTGCTGAACACGATGAACAGCGCCAGCACACCGAGCCCCGCGTGCACCAGGATGCTCATCATCAAGGCGCTGCCGCCCGCCTTGCGCCACATCTGCACGAACCTGTTGGGCGGCGGCCCCACTTCAATGTGGGTGAGCGCCGGCGGATGAAACACCTCGCCCTCGTGATGTTCGGCCACCAAGACAGGCTCGCCATCATCCGTCGGTGTCGCCATGGCCATCGGCGTGCTCGGCGCGGGCATCGACGGTGCCACCGCAGCAGGCGCGGGCATCGCCACGGGCACTGCGGCGCTGGCTGGTCTGGGCACGGCTGGAGCCACCGTGCCGGTGGAAGGGGAGGGCGCGGGCGGCGGCATCATCGCCGGCATCGGCATGGTGGGCATGTACCCGGGCGGGTAGCCCGGCATCTGAGGAGGATAGCCCTGCGGCATCGGATAACCCTGCGGATAACCCGGCATCTGCGGCGGATAGCCCTGCGGCATCGGATAACCCTGCGGATAACCCGGCATCTGCGGCGGATAGCCCTGTGGCATCGGATAACCCTGCGGATAGCCCGGCATCTGCGGCGGGTAGCCAGGAGGCGGCGCGTAGCCCGGTGGCAGCGGCTGCGTGGCCCCAGGATGCGGTGGATTGGCGGGATTGCCGGGCTGCTGCGGATTCATGGCGAGGGGGCTTTTTGGGATGAACGGATCAAAAGAAAAGAATGATCCAATTAACAGGACGTCCCGCCGCCCCTTTTCTTGGGGGCAGCGGTCAAAAATTGAAAAATGCAGGCATCAGAAGCCCACGTCGCTGCCAACGGTAAAGGTCACGTTCGCCACCTTGGCAACCGCGAGGGCGTTGAGCACGTCGATCACGCGCTCATAGGTGGCCTGTTCCTCAGCTTGAATGGTGACGATGACCTTGGCGTTGCGATTGTCGGCCTCCTGCTTGAGACGCATGAGCGTGGAAGTGAAATTGGGCAGTTTTTTGTCCGTAGGGCCGTCGAATTCTTCCTCGTTGAGCGTCACCGCACCGGTTTCCTCAACACCCACAATGATTTCATCCGGCATTTCCTGCGGCGCATCCGCAGAAGGCGGCGCGAGGCCGGGGAGCTGGCTCTTGAGCTCACGCTCGACCTTCACGGAACCGACCATGACCATGAAGAAGAGCATGATGACGAACACCACGTCGATCATGGGAGCGATCTGGAAGCCGACCTGCATCTGTTCGGTCTCGATTTCGCGGTGCTTTTTTTTGCCTGGGGCTGACATGAGGTGGAACGGTTATTCTTTGTTCAAAGCCGAGAAGGAGATGTCATCAATGCCCGCCTGGGCCACGACACTCATCACCCTTTGGATTTCGATGGCGGGAAGGCGCTTGTCGCCACGAATGACGACGCGGTACTTGGTGTTGCTCTCCTTGCGCTGGCGCAGCAGTTCCACCAAGGGCTCCACGATCTCGTATTTCGTGTCCTCGAAGGTGATGAGCGACTTGCCGTTGGTCCAGCGCACATTGAGCGCGGCCTCGTTCATCATGTTCTTTTCCTTTTTTTTAGCATCGCCAGCGACAGGGAGTTGAATCTCCTTGTCGATGCGCAACACCTGCGCCGAGGTGATGCTCATGAAGAAAATGAGCAGCACCAACAGCACGTCAATCATCGGAGCGATTTGAAACTCCGGTTCACCATCACCGCCACCGCCGCCGCCCATAGTGTTAGAAGGTCAAGGGTTGATATTTGAAAGGAATCATGAGCAAACCGGGGCAGTTACGCCGCATGGGCCGCATCACCAGCCACCCAGTTCGGAATGGCGGCGTAAAACTCTTCCTCGCCGACATGCGCGTCCTTGAGGTGCTGGTAGGGCATCTTGCGGAACAATCCCATGACGACCTCCTGAAGATCGGTGATGGAAACCTGCAAACGGTTGCGCAGGAAGTAAAAGAACATGAAGGCCGGCACGGCGATGAACAGACCGGAAGCCGTCGCGATGAGCACTTCGCCGATGGCGCCGGAAAGCTTGGCAGGATCGCCAGCACCGCTGGTCTTCAGGGTGGAGAAGGCGCTCATCATCCCGGTCACCGTGCCGGTCAGACCGATCATCGGCGTGCAGACCCCGATCACGGAAAGGTAATTGATGCGCGTCTGGATGGCGGAGTTCGCCTTGTTGAGTTCGGTGAACAGGGCCGCCTCCGTGGCTTCGTGCCCGTCACCGAGGAAACTGAGGGCGACGCGGCTGGTATTGGTGAAGGGGGACGGATTGCCTTTGCAGAACTGGTAGGCCCCGACGTAGTCGCCAGCGCGGAACAGATCCTGCACCTGGGCGACTTGGGCTGGAGGAGCCAGCCTCTTGATGCTGGTGCGCATCCAGAGATCGACCGTGAGCCAGACGAGGGCGATGGAACAGGCGGTGATGGGATACATCACCCAGCCGCCTTCGATGAAGCGGTCAATCATAGTGTGATGTTCTTCCACGGCAGGTGCACCTTCCGCTGGAGCAGGCTCTTGAGCGAAAAGATTGACGGAAGCGAATAGGCCGAACGCCAGCAGGACGCAGAGGAACGCGCGGGCGGGGCCGTTGGGGAGATGGCGGGTCATGGTGGTGGCGGTGTTGGTTTGCATGGAGTTGGGGGAATTTAGGCTTTCGGTTTGGAATCGGTGGGTGGGGCGGTTTCGCCTTCCTTCGGCTTCTGTTCGCCATCCGTGGCAGCAGTTTCTTCCTCGGCGACATTTTTCATTCCGGCAATCGCCGCTTTTTCCTTCGTGGCGGTATCAGCGACCTGCGACCCGGGATAAGAATCGACGATGCGCGCCAGGAAGGCGCTGGCGTCCTCGTAGCGCTTCATTTTGATGAGCGTCTTCGCCGCATTCAGTTCCGCCTCCGGCACGCGCTGCATTTGGGTACCATAAAAGACCGGAATGCGCAGGTAGGCCAGCAGCGCCTTCTCCCACTCCTTCTTCCGAGTGTGCACATCGGCGATGATGGCCCACAGTGAGGCGCCAATGGCGGAATCATCCGTCTCCTTCAGGATGCCCTGAGCCTCAGCAATGATGGCCGCATAGTCCGAAGTCGTCTGTCGCTCGATGTCGAGCTGGATGATGCGCAGGCGCATCTTCTGGGCTTCGGTAAGCTTCAGGGCACGCAGGGCGGGGAGCGATTTTACCACGTCATCGAATTTGCCGCCCTGGTTCAGGGCTTCGATATAGGCGAAGTAGATGTCCACATACCAGTTGCCTTCAATGCCTTCAAAATTCTCGAAGAAGTCACGGCCTTTCTTCAGGACGACGATGGCCTCCTCCGTCTTGCCTTTGGCAAGCAGATCGGCCGACTCGGTCAGTTCGGCGGGATAGGGCCACTCCAGCGAGTCGATGTTCTTTTTGTCCACCACGCTGGTGGCCTTCTGCTCGCCGATCTGGATGGTGCGGACGATCTTGCCGTCCTGGAGCGAAAATTCGGAGGAGAAGATGCGATTGCCGTCTTTGAGCACAATGGCCTGCCCAAAAGCAGAGCCTGCGATGGCGGCGAAGAAGGAGAGAAGCAGAGCGAACGTGCGCATGAAATAGGAGAGTTCGAGATTAGGGCAGTGTGGCACGAAGAGCCTTGGCGTCTTTCATCTCGGGCTGAGTTTCGAGGTCTTTGCGGGCGATCATCTCATCCAGCGTCTTCTTGGCCTCATCACGTTTGCCGAGGGCGATGAAGGACTTCGCGCACTGAAGATAGGCCTTGGCCATTTCATCCTTCCATTTTTGATGGGCGATAAACACACGCTGGAAGTAGGCGATGGCCGCCTCGTGCTTGCCGTTGCTGGCTTCGATCTCGCCGAGCATGCGCAATGCATTCGCGGTAGCCTGACCGCGCCATTCCTTGGTGTTGGCGATCTGCTCGAAAATTTTCTTTGCCTCATCAGGTTTTTTGAGTTTGGCAAGCGTCTTGGCCTCACCCTGCGTGGATTCGAGCACACGGGAACTGCCAGGGAAGGTTTGTGCCTCGCGGAACAGCTCCAGCGCCTTGTCGAACTCGCCCTTTTCATAAGCGATCTCGGCCAGGCCGACCGGTGCGCCATCGGCATACTCGCTGTCTTTGAAGAGATCCTTCAGGCGCATATAACAGGCGTTTGCCTTGTCCAGATCACCCTTCTTGCGAGCGCTGTCGCCCACGGTGGCCAGCAGCATCGGGCTGAGGTCGTCAGGTTTGGCCACCTCGATGATGATGTTGAAGAACTTCTCGGCCTTGTCAGCGATCTTCATCGTTTTGGCCAGCCAAGTCTTCGCAAAGAGA
Organism: Prosthecobacter sp.; assembly: GCF_034366625.1. NCBI lineage: Bacteria > Pseudomonadati > Verrucomicrobiota > Verrucomicrobiia > Verrucomicrobiales > Verrucomicrobiaceae > Prosthecobacter > Prosthecobacter sp. The sequence continues at coordinate 32,856 of NZ_JAXMIH010000030.1, read as the reverse complement.
ATGCGCATCTGCGCCGTGCCGTTCATCGCCTCCTGGGGCGGCGTGAGCAATGTTTCGAGCTGTTTTTCGACATCTTCGAAGGTGAGTTCCGGGGCTGGAGCCGGTGCAGGCGCAGGGGTAGCGGCTCCATCGGCAGGCTTCGTCGCATCTGCCGAGGGTGCGGGAGCTGCTGCGGTGCTGACACGACGACGTTTCGGGGCGCTGATGCTCACAAGCTGCTGGATCAAGCCTTCCACCTGCTGGTTCGCCGGGTTGGCGATGCGCGTCTTGATGTGTTCAGAGAGCAGCTTCTTGGCCTCTTCAAGTTTGCCGTCCTTGATGCTGGCACGGCTGATCCAGAGAATGGCCTTGAGCGCGAGGTCGTCATTGTCCTTGTGCGTGTTGTAGTACTTCTGCCACATCTCGGCCAGCTCCTTCCACTTGTTGCCACCCACATAGAGATCGGTGACCTGGTCCATGGCGTAATTGAGCACATCGTCGGTCTTGGCCTTGTCCACGGCGGCGGCGAAATTGATCGTCGCATTCTCATAATCCGCCTTTTGATTGTAAATGTCCCCCAGCAAAGCATGCACCTGGCCGATGTTTTGGTCATTCGGCGCATCCTTCACGATGCCCATCAATTCTTCCTGAGCGTCCTCCTTGTCACCCCCTTGGAAGTTGATGAAGGCCATGCGGTAGCGCGCATCGACAACATACTGCCCCTTCGGGTTCTCCTTGATGTAGGTCTTGAGGGCCTTCATCACGCTCTTGTAATCGTTCTGGTAGAAGTAGCTTAGCGCGATGCGGTAAAGGGCGTCGTCCTTGTAGGCCTCCTCATTGGGGAATTCCGAAATGAGCAGCTCAAAAGCCGTGCGTGCCTCGTCAAACTTCTGCATTTCAAACAGCACGCTGCCACGCAGGAAGCGCAGACGCGGCTTGTCGGCTTTCGGGAAGCTTTCGGCTTTCGCGAACGCGTCCACCGCCTCCTTCAACTGCTTGTTCTGGTAGGCCAGCATGCCATACATCTCGGAGACCTGGCCGATCTGCTCACTATCAGGGAAGTTGTCGATGAATTCCTGGCACAGCTCGCGGGCCTCCTTGATGCGCTTCAGGGCGGCATTCACCATGATCAGGCCAAACATGCACTTGTCCCGCTGCGGGAACTCCTTGAAGCCATCGACGATGACGTCAAACGCCAGGGTTGCCTGCCACAGCCGTGAGGCATCGCCCACGGTGCCGTCCTCCTTCGGCGCTCCCATCTCATAATAGCAGCGGCCCAGGCGGTAGTAGAGCGAGGCGTCGTAATCCGTGCGCTTCTCGATCTCCGCCATGATTTCCGTGTTCGCCTTGAGCTTGGTTTCGATTTCGTCCTTGCGCACGCCCTTGGCGGTTTTGAGCTGGCCCTCCAGCTTGGCCACCTGCTCCTTCTGGATGCGGGAGATTTCGGTCTTCTTGCGCACGAGCTGGTAGGCGCCGAGAGCTTCCTTGAAAGCCTTCTTCTCCATCATCTCATCGCCCAGCTTCAGGTAGATGTTGTTCATCTGAGCGATGCTGTCGCCACCGGAGGCAAAGTTGCGCACCTTGTCCATCAGCGCGCCGGCCTCGTCGAGCTTGCCGCTGCTGACATAAAGATTGGCCGCCATCATCGCCGCCTGAATGGACTCAGCGCTACGGATGCCGTCCGTGAGCACCGAAGACAGAATGGCAAGAGCCTCGTCTTTTTTATCCTGCTTGCTCAGAGCGTCTGCGATGATCAATCCTGCCTCGGCCTTCTTGTCTGGCGAGCTTGTCACCACCTCCTTCAGCACCGTAATCCCCTTGTCCTCCTGCTTGCTGGCGATGTACGAGCGGCCCAGCGCCATGCGCACATCGATGATCGCCGCGCCTTGAGGAAACTCCTTGATGAAGGCCTCCAGCGTCTCGATCGCCTTCGGATAGTTGCTCATGTTGTAATGGCAGGCGCCTTCAATGAACATGATGCCTTCGAAGGGCTTGTTGTTCAGGTTCTTCTTGGCCTGCTCAAGTTTGGACAGCGCCTCCTGATACTTCGCCTCGGCAAAAAGGCCGCCGGCGGCATTGACCAGCGCCTCAGTTTCCTGCTGAATATTTAACGCCGCCGGAGAGGCAGGTGCGGCAGGTGCTCCGGGAGCTGCGGGGGCACCCGGTGCGGCAGGCGGTGTCCCCGGCGCAGGAGGCGGAGCTTGGGAAAAAACAGGCGTGCTGGCGGCCAGGGCCAGAGCGGCGCAGAAAATCGGTCTCATGAGTTGCAGGGTGCGTTCCACTTCATGGCAGCATACGAAAAAAGAATGGCGGCGTGCAAGCTTGGAATTGCGCGCTGCATCGCGAATTATTGTGCAGGGTGGCTGGGCTGCTTGAGTGACTGACATTTTTTTCGGGAAAGAGTGCCGAGACTAGCAGGATGGTCATTTTTGTCACGGGAGAAAAAACAAAAGGACAAATTCCATCCGCGAAGACGGACCTTCGGCTTGAAAAGCTCGTCAGGCATCCGTCTGCCAGTCAAATCCATGCCCAATTTCTGATGTCCGGTGTTCAGCCGCCACTCCCCATTCGCCACTCCCCATTCGACATTCCACCTTCGTCATTCGACAGTCGCCCTCCATGCTCCCTCCCGTCCTCGAAGTCACTGATCTCACCTTCCGCCGCGGCCGTCCCATTCTCAAGGGCATCACCTGGCGTGTCGATCCCGGCCAGCACTGGTGCATCCTCGGCCCGAACGGCTGTGGCAAGACCTCCCTCATCAACCTCATCACCGGTTACGACAGCGCCACCAGCGGCACCCTGCGCATCGGCCGCAGCGTCTTTGGCGACGACGACTGGCGCGAGGTCCGCCGCCGGGTCGGTCTCGTCACGAACACCCTCGCCACTTATCTCGAAAGCAGCGAGCCCGTGCTTGATGTCATCGCCAGCGGACGCGAGGCCAAGCTCAACCTCATCGAACTCCCCTCCCCCGCCGTCCGCCGCGACGCTGCCCGCCTCCTCAAGCAAGTCGGCTGCGCTTATCTTCGCGACGCCCTCTGGGGTCCGCTTTCGCAGGGTGAAAAGCAAAAGGTGCTCATCTGCCGCGCCCTCATGGCGAAATTCAAAGTCCTCATCCTCGATGAACCCTGCGCCGGTCTCGATCCCGTCGCCCGCGAGCACTTTCTGCAATGGATGCAAAACCTCGCCGTCAAGCCGCGCGCCCCTTCCCTCGTCATGGTCACGCATCATGTGGAGGAAATCCTCCCCTGCATCACCCACGTCCTCATGCTGCGCGATGGACGTGTTCACGCCGCAGGCCCCAAGATGGAAATGCTTCACAGCAGCCATCTCAGCCAGATTTATGGCGCTTCCGTGAAGCTCTCACGCCATGGAGACCGTTATTCCCTCCGTCTTGTCTGATGATGACTCCTGAATCCAACCCACACCACACCGGCCATGAAAAGATTTTTGATCATTCTCCTGCTGCCGATCTTCGCCTCCGGCACCGATGTTCTCCTTGAACGCGTCCCTGAATCCGGTGTGCAGCCCCAGATCGTCACCACGAGCGATGGCACCCTGCATCTCGTCTATCTCAAGGGCGAGCCTCGTGGCTGCAATGTCCGCCACGTCACGAAGAAACCCGGTGCCACAGCCTGGAGCACCCCGCACACCGTCAACAGCACCCTCGGCTCAGCCGTCGCCGCCGGCACGATCCGCGGCGCCCAGATCGCCGTCGGCAAAGACGACTCGCTGCACATCGTCTGGAACGGCCCCGGCGGTAAACAGCAGCCTGCTCCGTTGCTCTACTCGCGCTCGCTCACTCATGGTGTCACCTTCGAGCCCCAGCGCGATTTACGAGCCGACACACAAGCCCTCGACGGCGGCGCCTCCGTCGCCGCCAGCGCGAAAGGCGAGGTCTTCGTCGTCTGGCATGGCGCTCCTGCCGATTCTGGTCCCGGCGAAATCAATCGCCGCGTCTTCATCCTCAAGTCCACCAACAACGGCCAAACCTTCGCCGCCCCGAAGATCGCCAACGCCGACGATCCCGGTGTCTGCGCCTGCTGCTCGCTCAAAGCCTTCGTCACGCCATCTGGCGAACTGCTCACGCTCTACCGTGCCGCCCGCAGCATGACCCAGCGCGACATCACCCTCATGACCTCCCGCGACGGCGGAGAAACCTTCCAGCATCGCGACGTCGGTCTCTGGGTCGTCAACATGTGCCCCATGAGCAGCGCCAGCGTCATCACCACCGGTAAGAACACCCGCGCCGCCTGGGAATCCGAAGGCAGGGTCTTCACCTCGCTGCTCGACACCACTTCCGACGCCGTCGCGGTTTCTCCTGACAAGGCACGTCATCCGGCGCTCGCCATCAATTCACGCGGCGAAACCCTCGTCTCGTGGAGCGTCGGCACCGGCTGGCAGAAAGGCGGCCAGCTCGCCTGGCTCGTGCTCGATTCCGGCGGCAAACCCACCTCCAATCGCGGCCTCAAACCCGGCGTCCCCGTCTGGGGCTTCACCGCCGCGTATGCCGAAGGTGATCGCTTCGTGATTCTCTATTGAATGGAACTCACCATCTGCCGCGTCATGCCTTTCTTGAAAGCCGCAACACTCGTCATTCTCACCCTCGCAGTCCCACTGCATGCGCAGCAGCCTTCACCGTTCACCCCCGGCTGGTTTCAATCCTCCGGCCTCATGTCCCTGCGAGATCGGCCACCCTTCAGCGCCAAAGTCACCGAGAAAAAAGGCACGCCCGGCAGCTTCACCCTCGCCCTTCAACATGCGGACGGCACCAAGACCTCCTTCACCTTGGTCGGTGGCGGCGAGGCCGAGCGCAAAATGTTCGCCCACTTCACTCTCGGCTCCGAATACAAGTTCCCCCAGGTCTTTGACGACGTACTCGGCAAGGACGCCCCCGTTTCTTCCCCCCGCATTTCCCCGATCTCCTCTACTTCAATCTCAACCTCCCCTCACTTTTTCACCCAGCAGGATTTCTCCTTTTCCACTCAGAAGCTCTCCCTGCTCGATCTCAACCGCTGCCCGCCCTTCCGCGCCAAAATCACCGGCAAAAAAATCACCCCCGACTCGATTTCGCTCACCATCGCCTGCACCGATGGCCGCACGCTCACCTTGCAGCACAGCGGCAATGCCAACCTCGACGAAGCACTCCGCATCGCCAAGCCGCTGGAGGAAGGACGCTTTTACGAATTCCCCATGAGCGTCCTCCCGCCCCATCAGGACGAGCCAACTCCGCCCACACCTGCGATGAAGGCCCTCGAACCGTTCATTGGCGAATGGGACGTCTCCAGCCTCGACAAGCCCGATCAAAAAATCCGCGTGCGCTACCACTGGAAGATCAATGGTTCCGGCCTCTGGCGCGAACACTCTGCCAAACAGGAAGGCAACGATGACTACCGCATGGCCAACGCGGCGTTGATCACTCACGACAGTACCACCGGGCGCTATGTGGAAACCCTGACCCGCAGCACATCGCTGCCGCCGCTGGAAAAGACCTGGGACGCCGCCACCCGCACCCTCAGCAGCATCAACTACATCAAATATCCCGGCAGTGAGCGCAAACACACCACCATCACTACCTTCAAAACTGACGACCGCATCGACTGGAAAACCACCGTCACCAGCAAGGAAGGCAAGTTCATCGAAGAATACCAAGGCCGCTACACCCGCATCAAACCTTGACCTCCCCATGACCTCGCGCAGCGGAATTTTGGCCGGCGGCAATTTCATCATCGACCACGTCAAGCTCATCGACGCTTGGCCGGAGCAGGACATGCTCACCTTCATCCGCAGTGAGACCTCTTCCAATGGCGGCGGTCCTTATAATGTACTCAAAGACCTCGCCGCCATGCGCGTCAGCTACCCGCTCGCCGCCGCCGGACTCGTCGGTAAAGACGCCAATGGCGACTGGATTCTGCGCGACTGCCAGTCCACCGGCATCGACATCACCCAACTCCGCCAAACCAACCAAGCACCGACAAGTTACACCGATGCCATGACTGTCTCCGGCACCGGACGCCGCACGTTTTTTCACCAACTCGGCGCCAACGCCCTCCTCGGTGAATCGCACTTCGATTTCACCCGCACGCAGGCCAAAATCTTCCACCTCGGCTACCTCATGCTCCTCAGCGAGATGGATCAGTTGCTTGATGATGGCCGCACCATCGCCAGCCGCGTGCTGGAGGCCGCGCAAACCGCTGGACTCCTCACCAGCGTCGATCTCGTCAGCGCCGACAATCCTCAATTCAGCCAGATCACCGCCGCCGCCCTGCCCTTCACCGATTTTCTCATCCTCAACGAAATCGAAGCCGGCAAAGCCGCCGGACTCGACATTAAGTCAACGCCGGTAGATCTCGCAAAAATCAAAACCGCCGCTCAGAAACTGCTCAGCCAGGGCGTCCGTCGCGAAGTCATCATTCACTTTGAAGCCGGGGCCATCGTGGCCGAAAAAAACGGCGCTGTTCATCACCAGTCCTCGCTCAAACTCCCCGCAGGTTTCATCGCCGGTGCCACCGGTGCTGGCGATGCCTTCGCCGCCGGTTATCTCCACGGCACCCACGAAAACGGGTCCATCCCCGACCGCCTCAAGCTCGCCGTCTGCACCGCCGCCATGTGCCTCACGCATCCGACTCCATCGCTGGGGCTCAAACCCGTCGCCGAATGTCTGGAACTCGCCACCGAGCTTGGTTTTCGCTGAAGCCATCGACTGACAGCCTCCTTTTCTACTAGCAGCCCATCTCCCGGCGCAGCCGTGCGCGTGTGATGGTGCTGTTCTGGTGAAACCACGCCTCCTTTTCAAAGCCCGCCAGGCTGTGGTCGGATTGCGCCGCGAACCATTCCACAAACTCGTGCCGCGTGGTGAAGACGCACCCACCGCGGCTGTTTGGCTTGAGCATGTCCGCAAGCGGCGGCGGCTGTCCGTCCCATGATTCATCATAGCAGTAATGCCCGTCGATGAACCACAGACCCATCCCGCAGAAGTCGCGATGATGATCAGTCACGCAGCGGCCCCGTTCGAGCTTGCCGGCCACGCATTCCGCCAGCGCGATGCCGTAGGGTGTCGTGTCAGGGGGCGGAAGATGCGAGACCATGACAAAAGATGTCGTGAAGCTGCCATGCCGTCAATGAAGCGTGCGTTGAGCCCGCAGCACCTCCGCCTCCCACGTCTGAAACTCCAGCCCGTCGAGCCGGCTTCCTCTGCCGTGCAGGCCAGCGGTCCGTCCTTTTCCCAGCTTCGATCTCCTGGCTGCTTGTCCGCCAACGACTGCCTCAAACTAGAGCCTGTTATTAACTTTTGCCGAATAGAGAAGAGAGCATGAGGGTCGCGAAGGCCAGCCAGTGCATGCCAGTCAGAGTCGAAGCCAGACGCTCGTAGTCCCTTGAGAGGCGCTTGAAGCGCGCCGCCCAGCCAAAACTGCGTTCCACCACCCAACGCTTTGGCAGCAGAACAAAACCCTTCTTGGCCTCCGAGAGTTTAACCACCTCCAGCTTGATGCCGTGCTGTTGCGCTTGGCGTGCAGGTTCCTCACCGGTGTAACCTTGATCCACATAGGCCAGTTGCACATTCTCTCCGGTGGCCTGCTGGATCTGTTCTGCAAGCTCACCGACCTGCGCGCGCTCCTGCTCGTCAGCCGCCGTCACTTTCACCGCCAGCAGATGCCCCAGAGTGTCCACAGCAATGTGCACCTTGCTGCCTTTGCGGCGCTTGTAGCCATCATAGCCCGCCCGGCCGCCGCTCTCTGGCGAGGACTGCAAGGTGCGGCCGTCCATGATGGCCGCCGTGGGCTGGGCCTTGCGTCCTTTGGCCAGACGTGAGAGTTCGCGCAGATCATGGGCCATGGCCTCAAAGCAGCACGCCTTCATCCAGCGCTGCGCCTGCTGATAAACGTTCTGCCAGGGCGGCAGGTCATGGGGCATCATGCGCCACTGGCAGCCGCAACGCACGATGTAGCGCAGCGCGTTGAAAAGCTCGCGCAGCGGATAGTCCCGCTGGGGCGCATCTTCCTTCATCAGCACCAAGTAGGGACGGCAAAAGTCCCATTCTGCATCGCTGACGTCACTGGTGTAGGCGGTTCTTGGCTTGTTGCTCGAAGGTTCCATCCCAAGCTTGTTGCTTGGACCCTCACCGGTGTACAGCACTTTTTAAAGTTAATAACAGGCTCTAACCGCCGACCTTGGTTTCCGCAGATGAGCCGCTTTCCTGCTCGCGCAGTTCATGCACGCATGCTAAACCGCGCGCATGTCCTCCCCACTCTTCAATCTCTCCGGCAAAGCAGCACTCGTCACTGGTGGCAGCAAAGGTCTTGGCAAGGCCATGGCACGCGGCTTCGCTGAAGCAGGTGCTGATGTCTTCATCTCCAGCCGCAACGCCGAGGAACTGAAAGCCGCCGCCGCTGAAATCGGCGAGGGCTTGAAGGTGCGCGTCGAATGGATGGTCGCCGACATGGCGGATCGTGCCGCCGTCAAAGCATTGGCCGCTGAAGCCGAGCAGCGCCTCGGCAAGATCGACATCCTCGTCAACAACGCTGGCATCAACAACCCACAAGCCATCGACGAGATCACCGACGAAGTCTGGGACCGCAACGTCGAGGTCGATCTCACCGCCGTCATGTCTTTGACCCGCGCCATCGTGCCCGGCATGAAGGCGCGCAAGTGGGGCCGCGTCATCCACATCTCCAGCGTGCTCGGTGTCGGCGGTCGCTTGAAGCGCAACGTGTATTGCGCCTGCAAAGCCGCGCTCATCGGCCTCGCCCGTGCCAGTGCTCTCGATCTCGGCCCCTACGGCATCACCGTGAACTGCCTCTGCCCCGGCCCCTTCCTCACCGACATGCCCGGCAAGCTGCTCAACGACGAGGAAAAGAAATACTTCGCCGACCGCACCGCTGTGAAACGCTGGGCCGCTCCCCGCGAACTCGCAGGCCCCGCCTTGATGCTCGCCAGCGAAGCCGGCAGTTACATCACCGGCCAGGGCATCGTCGTCGATGGCGGCGCTGCGGTGAACGTGCTGTGATCCGGCACGCTATTTTTTCTCCGCTTTGCCGAAGAACATCAGGTGCTGCCACGGCAGGCCGTCAAACTCGCGTTTCATCTCGAAGCCATTCGCGTTCATCTCCTTGTGGATCTGCGCCTTGCTCATCTTGTGCTCGGGTTTGATCGGCACCGTGTCGTCCTCGGCGCGGAATTCAACCAGTACGAGCAGCCCGTCCGGCTTCAAGGCAGCGCGCATTCCCGCGAGCATCTGCACGGGATGCGAGAACTCGTGATACACATCCACGAGCAGGATCATGTCGCAGGTGTTCGGCGGCAGCTTCGGGTCGTAGTAAAGGCCGACGATCGGCTCGATATTTTTCAATTCCTTCCTCGTGATGTTCTGGCGCAGCATCTCGATCATCTCCGGCTGCACATCCACCGCGAAGACCTTGCCCTTCGCCCCGACCATTTCGGCCAGCGGCAGCGTGTGGTAGCCGTTGCCGCAGCCCATGTCACACACGACCATGCCCGGCTTCACCTCAAGCTCCTCGCGCATTTTCGTCGTGGCCTCTTCGCGTTCACGCACGCGGCGCATCAGCCACTCCGCGCCTTTCCAGTGCATCGTCTGCGCGATCTGGCGGCCCATGTATTCCGTCAGCGCTGGCGGTGCCTCCTGGGCTGGCAGGTGGAGGGCGGCGATGAAGAGCAAACAGGTGGGCAGGCGCATGATGGTGAGCATCAAACGCCAGAATCCGTGGAAATGTAGCGAATTGGCCGCTCGAAAGACTTTTCCAGACTCGCGCTGGAAATCCCGGGGGGGCACCGTATCATCGCCGCCATGATTCGCCGTTTCATCGCCCGCCTGCTGCTGCCCCTGCTCGGAGCCGCAGGCATCGCCGCGCTCAATGCCCAGGATGCGCCTGAGCGCACCCCGCAGAAAAACCCCATCCCTGAGGATGTCATCGGGGATGAGCACGTACGCGAGGAGTTCGGCGTGAACGAGTTCACCACGCCCTCGATCCGCAAGCTCTTCGACATGCTCAACAAGGTGGGCAAGCTCCGCTACGACGACCTCAAGCGTCCGTTCACCGAGAAAACCCCCGCCGATCGTGTTTTGGTCTCCATGGGGCTTGGCACACTCATCGCGGATGGTTTCCTCATCGTGCAATGCGAGAAGGTCGAGGAGATGGAGAACGTGGGCCGCGCCATGATCAAATACGGCAAGGCGCTCGGTGCAGGCGGCCGCCTTTCCAAGCACCAGCAGAGTCTGTTTGAATACAGCCTCAAGGGCAACTGGCAGGACCTGCGCGTCGAACTCGCCAAAACCCAGGCCGATGTCGAGGCGGAGATGGTCCAGCTCCGCGATGTCGATATCGCGCACCTCATCAGCCTCGGCGGCTGGCTGCGCGCGCTCGAGATCGCCACCAAGAGCATCAACGACAACTACGCCGAGGAAAAAACGCGCCAGCTCACCCGTCGAGACATCGCCGAGTATTACCTGATGAGCCTCGACAGCCTGCATCCCAGCATCATGAAGAATCCCTCGCTGCAGACCCTGCGCAAAGGCCTGGAGGAAATGATCCCGCTCGTGGATGTCCCTGAAGGCAAGGCGCTGAGCCAGGAAGAAGTGAAGGTGCTCTATCAAAAGGCCTCTTCCTTGGCTCATGTCATCACCGACAAGATGAACGGCTGATCTCATTTCAGCTTCGCAACCCCACCTCATGGCAAACCTCTCCCCGCAACAGCGTCAACTCGTCGAACAATGGGCCGCTGAAGGCGCCACTCTCAATCAAATCCAGGACCGCCTCCGCAGCGAATGCAGCACCACGCTCACCTATATGGAGACGCGTCTTCTGCTCATGGAGCTGGGCGTCAAGATTCAAGACAAGCCGCGTGAAGTTCCGCCGGCGGAAAAGCCCGTCCCTCCAGCGCCCGCTCCCGGTGCAGACGGCGAACTCCCCGACGGAGAACCGTCCGCCGTAGCCCCGGCAGGCGGAGTCGATCTGAACATCATCGTCGATGAAGTCCCGCCGCCCGGCGCTCTCATCAGCGGCAAAGCCACCTTCAGCGACGGCACCACCATCATGTGGTTCTTGGACCAGATGGGCCGCTTCGGCATGCGCGGACCCACTGAGGACTACAAGCCGCCCGCCGCAGACATCCCCGTCTTCCAGCGCGAGCTCGACACCCTCCTCCAGCTTCGCGGCTTCTAGCGCGGCTCTTGACGCCTTGACTGTTGACCTCTTGACGTTCCCCCATGCTCCTCATCATCGACAACTACGACTCCTTCACCTACAACCTCGTCCAATACTTCGGCGAGATGGGAGCCGTCATGGAAATCCGCCGCAACGACCAGATCACGCTCGATGAGATCGAAAAGCTCAAGCCCGACCACATCTGCATCTCCCCCGGCCCCTGCACGCCCAAGGAAGCCGGCATCAGTTGCGCGGTGATCGAGCGCTTCGGTAAAACCACCCCGCTCCTCGGTGTCTGTCTCGGCCATCAGGCCATCGGCCACGTCTTCGGCGGCGATGTCGTCCGCGCCGGACGCCTCATGCACGGCAAGACCTCCATGATTCATCACACGGGCAAATCGGTCTTCAAAAACATGCCGGAACCCTTCGAGGCCACGCGCTACCATTCCCTCCTCGTCAAACGCGACACCTTGCCCGCCTGCCTCGAAATCACCGCCACCGCCAGCGATGACGACTCCGAGATCATGGGCCTCCGCCACAAAGAACTCCCCATCCACGGCGTCCAGTTCCATCCCGAGTCCATCCTCACCCAGGACGGCAAGCATCTGCTGAAGAACTTCCTGGAGATGTGATTCCTAGCAACCAAGGCCATGCCCTCTGCATCAAACCTCCTCCTCGCTTTAATGGTTGCTGTGCTGGGCATTTCCACAGCTCATGCAGAAGAGAGTGGTCCAGTCGCCAGAGCCAAGGAACGGGCTCAAGATGAATTCAACACCGGCTTGGAAGTTCTCCATGGGATGTATCGAAGGCGCATGGCCCAACTGATTACCAGCGCCACACGCGTGGAAGTGCTGCTGCTGGATTTTTCGTTTGGTGAAGAAAAGCGCGCCAAGCCAGCCCTCCAAGTGTTCGAGATCAAACCCTACTCGAAGAACACTCCCGTTCTCGCCAGTCATTTTTGCACCCCCAAAGAACGTGAAGAATTGCTTCCAGTGCTCTCGAATGCCATCGGTGGTCAGCCGCACATAGGTGGTGCCGCATGTCATTTCCCGATCCACGGCCTCCGCGTCTGGATCGGCCCAGAGATCGCCTTTGAGACGAGCATCTGTTGGTATTGCAGCAATTTCATAATGGAATACGGCAGAGGAGCTGCTTGGGAGAACCACACCGATGGTTTTCGTGATTTGAAGACACTTCTCATGCGCCTCATGCCTATTCCTGAAGATGAGGTGGCACGTTTCAAAAAGGGCCATGATGCTGGACCAGACGGGCACTAAATCGGCTCCATGACTGACGCAGAACACCTCCGCCGCTTCGAAGATCACTCCTTCCCGCACGAGCAGTGGAATCACCGCGCCCACCTCAAGGTCGCCTATCTCTACCTGAACCGTTTTTCTCATGCTGAGGCGCTGGAGCGACTGAGCAGCGGCATCAAGGCCTACAATGCCACGCATGGCATCCAGGACACGCCCACCGGCGGTTATCACGAGACGATGACGCAGGCCTGGCTCCATCTCGTCCACACCACCCTCCGCCAGTTCGGCCCGGCGGCATCCGCCGACGCCTTCTTCGACGCCCAGACCCAGCTCCGCGACAAGCGCACCCTGCTCCTCTTCTACTCCCGCGACCGCATCATGTCGCCCGAGGCCAAGACCACCTTCCTCCCGCCCGATCTCGCCCCGCTCCCGCAGCCTGTTGGGGCCGCATAACCCTCAAAAGGAGGGCCGATTCCAGCCTGAGGCCGCTCCGGCAGCCCAATTGCGGAGCCGTCCCGCTTGTCGGGAGACTCGGACGCGTCGATTGCGGAGCCATCCTGCTTGTTGGGAGCCTCGGGCACGCCGATTGCGGAGCCGTGGGGCTTGTCAACAGGCTCGGAGCGGGCAGAATCTCACCATGAGCACGCCAGCCGCGCCTCCCACCCTGCCCGCGCCGCCACCTCAGGTGATTCCGGCGGATACCGTCTATGCCGCATCTCGGCGATCCCACCCGTCGGCGGCTTCTCCAGATCCTCGCCCCCGGCCAAGGCCTCACCACCACCGCTTTGGCAGGCAGCGTGAGCAAGCGCTTGGACGCCACGCTCAAGCACCTTGTCAATTTGCGCGGTGCCGGTCTGGTGGTGACGGCGGAGAACCCGCAAGACGGCCGCCGTCTCCTCTACCGCCTCGCTCCCGCCATCCCCGTGACCAAGACCGCCACCGGCTGGGAGATGGACTTCGGGTATTGTTTGGTGCGCTGCTGAGCTGAGGCGTCCTCTTGTGGATATTTTTCGCCCTTCAATATCCGCCCACAGCGCGTAAACCGACATTTTTGTTGCCCAGCAACGGCATAGGAGTGTAAAACGACACCCATGGGTGCCACAGCCCGTACTTTTCCGACAAAACCGTTGGCTATAAAGCTGCTGACAAACCTCACGATCTGTTAACCATCTTCACTGTTCGGCCACTTATACGCTCTCATGCTAGAGAAGCTCAACTTTTCCGACCTCCTTCGCTACGGATTTAGCGGCGGCGCGCTCTTGCTCGCATTGGCGCTGACTCGCACTGGTTTCGACGCTGCACTTTCTGGCGGCGTCGGGTTGTCTGAGGGTACCGGCCTCGCTCTCGTCGCCATGGTAGCTGGCAGCTTCATTTATACTCTACACCGCGCTCTTCTTCATCGTCCTATCGTACAGTTTATCAGGTGGTGTCTCGACCATCAGTATCCAACGCCCGCCTTGCCCAAGTCGGATTCGTTCCTCATCAATACTTACAAGCGGGATTACGTGCGTTGGGTCCGCCGCTCTAAACATCCGAACTTCCAACGGAACATGGATCTGTGGTCATCACAGATTCATTTCCTTTACGGGTGTGCCTGGGCCATCGGCGCAGGTGCCGTCATCGGGCGCCTTCTGTCTCCGGCCATTCGCGGTCACGACTGGCATTATTTGCTTTTTGCAGTCGAGGGCCGAGCGACCTTCTACCTCTTGGTTCTTGTTTCGCTTCTGTCTCTGCTAGGCGCGTTATTTCAGGATTACATCGCCCAATATTACGACCGCACACTCTTGACCACCGATGTCAGCAAAGACCTTCATGAACCAAAACCGACGGACGAACCGGCCTAAAAAAACGGATGCAGGCAACGGCTCGTATGGCATCTGTCGTGTCATCGAATCTTTCCGCTCGCCGTCGCCTGATCCGAGACGCCCAAGAACCCAATCCTCCAGAGACATGCAATCCATCTCTTGGCTCTCAGTCCTTTTCTACTGCCTGTTCGGTATGTTTGTTTTTTACCAGCAGCTTCATGTGCGTTCCTTCCGTGGGTCGAGCAAGGGATTCGAGGCTATTTTGACGCTCTCGGCCATTGCTGGCATGATTACGGGACTAGCATATCTGATCTATTACGGCTGGACGGTTGTGTGGTGGGCACCGATCCTGATCTTCGTTGTTGGTATATTGTTCACGATTGTGGGCGTTTTCGTTGAGCGCCTACTCGGATTGTTTGCCCTGAGTTTGCTCGGCTTTATTGGCTGGCCGCTCTGCGCTCTTGCCATGTTTAAGCATATTCCTAACTAGCTTGGCACGTTCGACGACACTTTATGACTGAGGCTACATATAGCGAGCAACCGAAGACAGCAGTCGCATGGCCAAACGAGGGCGAACCAAACGGATGCAGGCAACGGCTCGTATGGCATCTGTCGTGTCATCGACGCTTCCCGCTCGTCGTCGCCTGATCCGAAGCGTTAAATCGACTCAAGACACCAGCGGCAGCAACTTGCCCAGCAACTCGCTGATCTTCACGCGCTCCTGTTCGTTGCTGTCGCGATGGCGCAAGGTCACCGTATCGAGCAACTCCGGGCCTTTTTCGCCGAGGGAGTCGAAGTCGATGGTGACGCCGAAGGGCGTGCCGACTTCGTCCTGACGGGCGTAGCGGCGACCGATGGACGCGGTCTCGTCGTAGAAGCAGTTCATGTGCTTCTTGAGCAGCGCATAGACCTCGCGGGCCTTGGCGACGAGCTCGGGCTTGTTCTTGAGCAGCGGGAAGACGCCGACTTTGATCGGGGCGACACGTGGATGCAGGCGCAGGACGGTGATGACTTCCTTCTTGCCCTTCTCATCGACCTTTTCGGTCTCGCTGAAGGCCTTGGCGATGACGGCGAGCGCCATGCGGTCGAGACCGGCGGAGGGTTCGATGACGTGCGGGACGTAGCTGCCTTTGAAGAGACGCTCGAACCACGCACGCACGGCGGCCTCGGGCATGGGCTCGCCCTTGGTTTTCGCGGCTTCGGCGGCGAGGCGTTTCTGGATGAGAGCTTCCTTCTGCTCGTCAGTGAGCTTGGCGGCGGCGGTTTTGAGTTCCTCGTCGAAGATCTCCTGCGACTTCGTGCTGGCGGTCTGGTGCGCGGACAAATCGAAGTCGCCACGCGCGGCGATGCCTTCGAGCTCCTCGGTGCCGAAGGGGAACTCGCAGAGGATGTCCACGCAGGCGCGGGCGTAGTGGGCGAGGTCGGCGGGCGTCTGCCAGTAGTACTCGAGCACGTCGCCAAGGCCGATGCCTTGGTAGAACTTCGTGCGCTGATCGACCCAGTAGCGGTGCCACAGCTCCCAGCCCCAATTTGGCTGCGGTTCGCTCAAATCAGCGCCTTCATGCCACTTCGCGACTTCGCCGCTGATGATCTCGACGGCTTCGTCGGGCTTGATGAAGAACTCGAGCTCCATCTGCTCGAACTCGCGGCTGCGGAAGGTGAAATTCTTGGGCGTGACCTCGTTGCGGAAGGCCTTGCCGATCTGGCCGATGCCAAATGGCACCTTCACGCGGCTGGAGTCGAAGACGTTCTTGAACTGCGCAAAGATGGCCTGCGCGGTTTCCGGGCGCAGGTAGGTCACGTCGTCCTCGGTCGCGGTGGGGCCGAGGTAGGTCTTGAGCATGAGATTGAAGGGGCGGGCCTCGCCGAGCATGCCGCCGGTTTCGGGATGGAAATCGACGCTGCCATTCACGGCGTCGATTTTCTCCTCGCCGACCAATTCGATCTCCTCGGGCTTGCCGGCGGCTTCACCGGCATTTTGCGCGATGAGGGCACGGATGCGTTTGCGGAAGCTCTCGATGTGCTCGCCATTTTTCAGCAAGGCGGAGATGGCGCGGTCCCAGCGCCAGCCGTTCGGGGCCTTGGCACCGCTGTATTTCATGACGACGCCGTCCTGAGGATCGACGTGATCAGCGCGGACGCGTTTGTTCGTCAGCGAGCACTCGCGCATGAGGTCGGCGAAGGTATCCACATGGCCGCTGGCCTTCCAGATGGCGGGATTCATCAAAATGCTCGCATCGAGGCCGAGCACGTCCTCGCGTTCGCGGGTCATGGTGTTCCACCAGGCGGTGCGCAGGTTGCGCTTCAGCTCCGCGCCGAGCGGGCCGTAGTCCCACACGCCGCCGCAGCCGCCGTAGATCTCGCTGCTTTGATAGATGAAGCCGCGGCGCTTGCAGAGAGAGACGATTTTCTCCATTTGCGCTTGGGATGCTTTGGGGTCGGAGGACATGGCGGTTGGAATGACGAATGAGTGAATGCGGAATGCCGAATGACTGGAGTGCCACCGGCGAGAGGGGGCGCGAAGGGAGCACTGCGCAGGCGTGCGGGCAAGCGCGATTCACGAACATGGAAGAACTGAGAATGGAGGAACTGCAAATGGCAGAATGGCGCTGCCTCATCCCGTCAGGCCATTCTCAGTTCTTCCATCCTCTACCCCGCCGCCCAGAGCTTCCCGTCCCGCAGCCATTCCCTCACCAGCTCGCGAAACGCCACCACCGCCGGGTCATCGCCTTCCTTGGCCCAGACCATGACGAGCGGGATCGTCTGCTGCGGTTTCAGCGGGATGAGCGCGATGTTCTTGCTCATCGTGCTCTCCGGCACCACGCCGATGCCCGCGCCTGCCTCGACGTATTGCAAAATGGTGCCGATCAAACTCGGCGTATGCACCAGTCGCGGCGCAAAGCCGGCTTCAGAGCATGCCGCCTGGATCGCATCGTGCGAGCCCGCGCCTTCACGCCGTGCCAGCACGATCAGCGGCTCACCCGCGAGCTTCTTCCATGGCAGCGAGGTCAGTTTGGCCCACGCATGATCCTTTGGCACCGCCGCGCAGAACTTCTCCTCGCGCAGCAGCAGCGTCTGCAGACCCAACGCCTGATGGGCGAGCACCGGACGTGTCAAACCGACCGAGAGGCGGCCTTTGGAAACCATTTCCCACACGCGCTCCGGCGTGCGCTCTTCGAGGATCACCGTCACGCGTGGGAAGCGCTTGCCGTATTCCTTCAGCAAGCGGGCCATGAACATCCGTGTCGGCGGCCCGATATAGCCAAGGCGCAGCTCTCCCTCCTCACCGCTGGCCGTGCGCTTCACGCGCCGCAGCGATTCATCGAGCCGTTCGAGGATAAGACCCGTCTCATGCAGCAGCACCGCACCTGCGGGTGTGAGCCGTGGCGAGCGCCGCTCACGCTCGATCAATTGCGTGCCGAGTTCCCGCTCCATCTCCTGCACCGCGCGACTTAATGCTGGTTGGGCAATGCGCAGACGACGCGCGGCCCGCGAGAAGCTCAACTCCTCGGCCACGGCTTGAAAATAACGCAGATGACGCAGTTCCATGATCGGCGGCATTCTGTCGATGACCTCTGTCGATGCAAACTCTTAGCCAGCGGTGTGATTTTCTTGACGAACCGGTGGTGTTTTGTTGATGATGCAGGCCATGCTCATCCCCAACTCGCGAAACAGCTTTCACACGCTTTGCCTGCTCGGGGTTGTGCTCATGCAGGCCGGGCTGTGCGAAGGACTCGAACCCGCGCAGTTCGTCTCCCTGGATGATTTGAACACCGCCCAGATTTCAAAACAAGCCGTGGGACCCGGGGCCAGTGTGTCGAGCATCGCCTACTTTGCCTCGTCAGACTCCGAGCACGGCACGGAAGTTTGGCGCTACTCAGGCTCTTCCGCGACTCTGTTTCGGGATGCGCGTCCTGGACCGGAATCCGGGAATCCCTCGCAGCTCACCACGGTCGGCAACAATGTTGTTTATGTGGCGGATGACGGTGTGCATGGCCCCGAACTGTTCACCACGGCCAATATCAGCGCCTCGGGACTACTTGGCGACGTCCAGCCCGGCTCCACCCATGCCGCGCCGACCATTCTCGGTGCCAGCAACGGCTGGCTGTGGTTCACCACGCCATCGACCAGCACCAGTCTCTCACAGCGCCCTGCCACCGAGCTATGGGTGACCAACGGCACCTCCCCACCGGTGAAAAAAGGCTTCTTCGCCGAGAACTCGATCTCGAATGTCACCGTCCTACCCACCAGCGCCTCGACCACCCGGCCAGCGCTGTTTTTCCTGGCACGTCCGCATGGTGCGCCCGCCGGATACCTCGACCTGTTCTGGGCGCAGGGCAGCGGCAATGCCACCGGCATCGACCGGCTGCGCACCAACAATACCGTGCCGCTGCCAACCTCACCCGTGTATGCCGTCACGACCGATTTTGTCTGCTACCACAGCATCGACAACAACACGGAGCCATGGATACGCAACCTTTCCGGCGGCAGCCCGAGTGTTTTGGCAACGATCATGGGCGGCTCCAGCCAGCCGACTCACTTCGTCTCCAACGCCATCGACACCGTATGCTTTGCCGCGACTTCGGCAGCAGGCGGGCGCGAGGTCTGGACCACTCATGGCCCTGGCACAACCACACAGCTCGCCGATGTGGTGCCCGGCACCTCCAGCAGCAATCCCACGGCCCTCATGATGAGTCCGGGCAATCCGGGGGTGTTCTTTCAGGTGGAGAGCGGCGGGGGCCATCGCGATCTCTACTTTGCCGATCAGGGTGCCAACCCTGTCTTCAAAAAGTACGACTCATGGGTGGAGAACACCGAACAGCACACGATTGTCAGCCCACGCGAAATCGCCTATTTGCGGCCTGAGGCTTCATGGTGGCAGATCAAACTCGCGGATGGAGTGAACGATTTTGCGGTGAACCTCGGTTCCTTGTTCAACTCCGTCGCCAGGATGTGGAACAGCAGCACCACGATCTCAATGGGCAGTTCCCTTTATGTCATTGGTACGACCAGCACAAATGGCGAGGAGCTTTACCGACGTAACGGGAGCAGTTTGAACCCGATTTTCCTCGCCACCTCACCCGCCAGCGATTCGGCCCGGCCACGTCATTTTTTTCCATACGGCAGCAGCGAGCAATTGTTCGTGGCCGACACCTCTAGCACCCAGGGGCGGCTTTACCGCCTGGACAGCGGCAGTGCCAACTCCGTCACGCTTGCCACGCCCAACGACGTGTTCTCCAACAATGCCTCCAGCCTGCCGGAAGAATTCACCGAAGCGGATGGAGGCCTGTTTTTCACCGCGCACGACGGCCAGAACCGCCGGCTGTTCCTGACCACCACGGGGCAGGCGCACAGCGTGAGTGTCATCGGCAACCTCTACGACCCCGAGCAGTTGGTGGCGTTCCAGGACCGGCTGTTCCTTCTCGCACGAGCCACAGCGGGTGGCACGGGGGTGAAGCAGCTCTTCCAGGTCGAGATCGACAACGGCAACGCCAGCGCCTCGCTGGTGAACGCAGGTTACAATGCCACGGCGCTCAAGGCGGCGGCGGGCCGGTTGTTCTTCGTCGAGCAGCACGACGGCACCATTGAGCGGCTGAACTGCCTCGATTCCGGCTTCTCCGTGACGACCCTCAAGGTTTATTACAAGGACACAGCTGGCATCGGCATCACCCAGCTCACCGCCAGCAGCGCGCACCTGTATTTCACCGCGCTTCAGGGCAGCCACCCCACAAACAAGCGCGTCGTCTGGGCCACCGATGGAACAGGCACTCCTGCTGAGCCGCCCTTTCTCATCGACTCACCGCAATTGCTCGGCGCGTTGGGGGACGCCTGTGTCCTGTGGAATGATCCGGGCAACAACAACGACTACGACGCCTGGGTTTGGGAGGTGGATTCCGCTGCCCCTGCGAAGTTTTACACCGGTCCCATTTACGACACGCCGGAGAAGCATCGCCTCATCGCCAAGCCAGCGGGCATTGAGGTGGCTGGGCGCTTCTATTTCACCACCCAGTCGGGCAGAGTCATGGAGACAGACGGCATCGGACTCCAGGTGATCTTCAACAACTCCAGCCTCAAGGTGCGCCCAGAATCCCTCAGCACACTGTCAGGCAAGCTGTTGTTCATGGCCACGAGCAGCAACTATGACTGCCTCTTGTTATCCCACACGTTCGCCGAAGGCCCGACCAATATTTGGACAACCTCAGACGGCAGCCTGCCCTGCCCCATGGTTCCAGTCGGTGGCCGGCTGTATTTCACCGCCAGCCATCTGAATGACAATATCGGGTGGACCGAGCTGTGGCGCACCGACGGCACCAATGCAGGCACGGAATTGATCCGCCATGACCTCGCACGGCGTGAGCTGTCCAATGTCGCCATGGGGCTCTATCGCGATCATCTGGTTTTGGCGGAAGAGCCAAAGTATAACGCCTATGGCCTGGAGCCGGCCGTGCTGAATCATGAGCCGGTGATTCACCCACCGCCCCCGCTGACTGGAGCGCTGCGCAACCAGCCTTTCGCCTTCACTTACGCGCAGATCGTGCAAGGTCTGGCCACCGATGAAGATGGCGACACTCTCACTCCTCTGCGTCTCATCAAGTCTGCCGGCACTCTCACGCGCAATGGAATCGAAGTCGAATCCAGCACCGACCTTGTTCCCGGTGATGCCTTCGTCTGGACGCCGCCGTCCGGCCAAAGCGGATTTCTCTACTCCTTGTTTCTCGACACGAGTGATGGTTGGAAACAAAAGCAGGAGCCGGTCATCATCGAGGTCAAATCCCCCCACAACCTGTGGAGCGAGGCGCGGTTCACTCCCACCGAACTTGCTGATTCTGCCATCAGCGCGCCGGATGCCGACCCGAATGGCAATGGCGTGCCGAATGCCTTCGAGTTCATCTTTGGGCGCGATCCGAAAGCGCCGGATGCAAGTCCCGGCTGGGCACCGTCTGTCGCCACACCGGCTGGTGGCGGCGGTCTGGTCATGCGCTTCTCCTTCACCCGCGCCACCGTACTGGCCGAGGGCACGGTGCTGGTCGTCGAAGGCTCTCCCGATCTCACACCCGATTCCTGGGAACCCATCGCCACCAAGACTGAAAACACTCCCTGGAGCAGCACCGCCACCGTCACGGAAGAACTGCGACCAGATGGTCGCACCGAGGTCCATGTGGATGTCCCGCTGGGAACCGAGCCTGCGTTTTTCCGACTGAAGGCGGACCTCTGAGCATGCCGCAGCGGCATTGAAGCCATAGCGAAAGTCTATTTTCGTTACCAGTGGTCCTGCGGAGTAATCAATACTCGCATGCGCCATTTCATCGCCCTCCTCAGTCTTCTCGCCGTTCCCGCCATGGGAGCGGGCCTCGCCGAACAGCTCAAATGGAACTTCCAGGCCCGTGTGCGCGGCGAGATGCGCCAGAACGCCTATGATTTCGACTCCAGCCGCAGCGCTGTGACCGATGACTCCTGGCTGCTGCATCGCATCCGTCTCGGTGTCGAATGGCAGCCGGTCGAATGGCTCAAGTTCACCCTGCAGGGCCAGGATGTGCGCGAGTCTTTCTCCAAACGTGCCGACATCCCGCTGCAAAACGGCGCGGAAGGCGATGACGCCTTTGATCTGCGCCTCGCCAGCATCGAAGTCGGTGATCCGAAGCATCTCAGCCTCAAACTTGGCCGTCAGGTGCTTAGCTATGGCGATGAACGGCTCGTCGGGCCGCTGGAGTGGCTGAACTTCAGCCGCACCTTCGACGCGGTGAAGCTGCACTATCAGGCGCCTTCGTGGTGGATCGACGCCTTCACCTCCAGCGTCGTGCGCCTTCACGAGTCCGAGTTCAACCGCTCCGACTGGCTCGGCAACAGCGACGTGCGCCAGCAGTTCTTCAGCGGCCTTTACTTCAGCAGTCAGTTCCTCCCGTTTCAGGCCACCGACCTCTACGCCTTCCATCTGCATGAGGAATCCTTCGCCGGCGGCACGGATTTCATCACGCTGGGCACACGCTTCAAAGGCGATCCGCTGAAACTCGCCGGCTGGGACTACACCGTCGAGCTCACCGGCCAGACGGGTCAGATCAATGGCCGCCCGCTGAGCGCCTATGCCTACCATCTCGAAGGCGGCTACAACTGGCTCAAAAGCGCGTGGAAACCGCGCCTAGCGCTCGAATACAGCGCGGGCAGCGGCGACAGCGATCCGAATGACGGACGCGTTCACACCTTCCAGAACCTCTTTCCCACGAATCACCCGCCCTATGGCTTCATGGACACCTTCGCGTGGCAGAACATGCACAACGTCGTCTTGCGCCTCGCCGCGCAGCCGCATGCCAAGGTGAAGACCTCGCTCGACTTTCACTCCTTCTGGCTCACCACCACCGGCGACGCTTGGTATCGCGCCAATGGCACCACGCGTGTGCGAAACATCAATCCCAGCGCCAACAGCCACGCGGGCTGCGAACTCGACTTCACGATCAACGCCAAGCTCACGCCGCATCTCGACATGCTGTTTGGCTACTCCCACTTCTTCGCCGGAGCCTACCTCGCCGACACCGGAGCCAGCGATGACGCGGACTTCGCCTATCTGATGCTTACCCTCAATTACTGACCCCTTTATGAACAACGTCTCCCTTGCTGTCCAATTTTTCCTCCAAATCGCCGTCATCCTGCTCGCCTGTCGCGTCGTCGGAGCCATTGCCGTGCGCTTCGGCCAGCCGCAGGTCGTGGCGGAGATGATCACGGGCGTTCTGCTCGGGCCATCGCTGTTTGGCCTGCTCGCGCCCGAGTGGCAGCAGTGGCTGTTCCCCTGGGACAAGACGCAGAAGCTTCGTGACACGTCCTGCTATCTGTTTCCAGCCTCACAACTCGGCCTCGCACTCTACATGTTCATCGTCGGCATGGAATTCCGCGTGGACATCGTCAGCAAGCGTCTGAAGAGCAGCGTCGCTGTCTCCATAGCCGGCATGGCGACGCCGTTTGTGCTCGGCGTCGGACTCGCGTGGGTGTTTTATCACTACACCGAGCTGTTCCCGGAAAAAACCTCGCTCATGGAGGCCATGCTGTTCCTCGGTGCCTCCATGTGCATCACCGCCTTCCCGATGCTCGCCCGCATCATCCACTTCAAAGGACTTACCGGCACCACCATGGGGACCGTGGCCATTGGCGCGGGTGCCATTGACGATGCCACGGCCTGGATTCTGCTCGCCGTCGTGCTCGCCAGCTTTGATGACAACGTCGGCGGCGCGCTTTACAACATCGGCGGCGCGCTGGGTTATGTGGCATTGACGCTGCTCATCATTCGTCCGCTGCTCGCGAGATTCTCAACGCTTCTCATCAAAGACGAAAAGCTCACGGATGCCGGATTCGTCATCGGCATCGCCATGATGTCCCTCGGTGCCTGGTTCACCGATTTGATCGGTCTGCACGCCGTCTTCGGCGCTTTCGTCATGGGCGCAGCGATGCCGCGCGGCATCATGGTGCGCGATCTCGTTGCCCGCATCCAACCGCTCGCCGTTGCGCTGCTGCTGCCGCTGTTCTTCACCTACTCCGGCCTCAACACCAAGATCGGCCTGCTCAACACCTGGTTCCTCTGGGGCATGTGCCTCGCTGTGCTAGCCGCAGCGGTGTTGGGCAAATGGCTGGCCTGCACTCTCGCTGCGAAGGCCACCGGCATCTCCGGGCGTGAGGCGATGGGCATCGGCATCCTGATGAACGCCCGCGGTCTCATGGAACTCATCATCATCAACATCGGCCTCCAGCGCGGCATCATCTCGGAAGGCCTCTTCGCCACCCTCGTCATCATGGCCGTCGTCACCACGCTGATGGCCTCCCCCATCTTCGAGCGCCTAGTCGGCTCCGGCACCTACAAGCCGGAACCGGATCAACCATTGGGGATTTGAAACCCGTTCTGGCTCTCAAATCGTCGCAGTCTCTGCTGCCGGGGTGACTTTCGCCTACGTAGAGAGGTGTGATGCCTCGACATCCGCCGCCGACTCGCCCCAACTGCGCCAGCCTTCGGTGATCTCCAGCCAGGCCCATTCTGCCAACATGCCAAACAGACGAATCGCATCGCTACCATGAAGCTTGAAGCCCGAGATCAGGCTGCGGTGGTTGCGGTTTTTTTTGCCCAGCGCCTTCATGCGGCGGCGGCGGCGGGCGATCTGCGCAAACCGCCGGTTGTAGGTGCTCATCAGCGTGAAGACCACCCGGCCATCGGGCGGAGCAAACGGCGGCTTGAGCAGGGCTTTGGCGCCATCGCGAAACGGATGCACCACCACGCCCCAGTAGTAGAGGCCGAGATCGAGACGGTAGGCCAGGTCCATCAAATCAAACTCGCCCATATATTCATACTTGTCCTTGTACAGGGCTTCAAACCACGAACGATGACTGATGGCGAAGGTGTGATTGTAGCGTTCCAGACGCTCCTTCAGCATGGGGTCGCCGCGCCGCTGCTCCGTGATGAGGTTTGCCGCGCTGCTGGTAGTGTAGGAAATCCAGTCCATGCCAGGACTGTAGAACGGGTCCATGAACGCAGCCGCATCTCCTACCAGCACAAAACCATCGCCCGCAAAGGTGGTGCTGTAATACGCGAGGTTTTTCCGCCAATGCACATCGCTCTCATCGTACTGCGCGTCGGCCAGCAGATCGCGACCGACCGGGTGTTTCATCAGGAAGTCCTTCAGGCGATCACCGATTTTGCCGTCCTGCGGCCATTCGACGATGCGCTGATCGAAGACAACACCCACGCTCATGTCGCCGCCTTTCAGCGGAATCCACCAGCTCCACCAGCCATCACCGATGACGTGATTGGTGGCCGTGCCACGCACGCAGTAGAGCGCGGCTGCCCATTCTGGGTACTTCGTTGCAAGTTCGATGCCATCCCAGTCCTTCACGCCTTTCCAGCGTGACCATGCAGCGGCGGTGGGATGCTCAAAGTTCGACTTCCACCAGCCTTGCTTCCGCGCGATCAGTGCAGCAACGCCCGAAGCATCCACGATCCAGCGTGCATGCACCGTTTCCGTCGCATCGCCATTGCGGTAAACCACCGTCTGCTGCCCGCCCTCTTCAAGCTGCACGCTGGTGATCGTGACGGGACGCACGAGCGTGGCTCCCGCAACGCAGGCACGGCGCAACACCTCCTCATCAAACGTCGAACGATCGAGCTGATAGGAAGGCAGCTTGACCTGATACTTGGAACCCAGCTCGCTCGCCTCGGCGATCGACTTCACTTCGTCGTTGGCAAACCAGAAGCGCAGGCCCTGCTTCACGATGTGCGATTCGTTCAAGTACTGCGTCAGCCCCAGCACCTTCCCCATGAAGTAGGCGCTGACCTCGACCGTCGCTTCCCCCACGCGCCGTCCCAGCCGGGCCGATTTTTCCAGGATCAGCACTCGAATGCCCGGATTGTGCCGCAGCAGCAGTGTCGCAGTGGCGGCACCAGAAAGAGCACCGCCCATGACGATGACATCCCATGTTGCTGGATTGTCAGAAGCAGTCGTTTTCATACATTCAGGCTGTTCAAGGACAGGCACTCACGCCGCCAGCGGCACGCCATATGGCAGTTCGTCGGGCAGCGGCACAAACTCACGAATCTGGCTCCACAGCGTGCTGAAATCCTTGTTCACGTCGCCGGACAAGCAATCGGTGATGGCGCCAGCGGCATCGGGGTGGCGTTTGATCACTTCGCGGAAGGAAAACGCAGGATTGTAGAAGGCATACACCAGCTTGCGCATGTTCTCCACGCCCTCGCGAATGGTGGCTCCATAGGTCGCGAAGTGCTCGGGCGAGAGATCACCCGACACAATGCCGCGATGAATCTCCTCACCCGCCATCACGCCGCTCTTGAGCGCCAGCATCACGCCGCTGCTGAAGACAGGATCGAGGAAGGCAAAAGCGTCACCGACCAATAACAACCCCGGAGCCGAGCAATGCTTGGAGTGATGCGAGTACTCGCTGAGGATGCGATACTCTCCATTGGAGGCGCCGGTGCTCAGGTGCTGCTTGATCCACTGATTCTGCTCCACCTCACGATCAAAGATTTGCTTCAGGTCCTTCACTCCATCGCGGGTCAGGTATTTGCCCTCCGCCACCACGCCCACGCTCACCATGTCGTTATGTTGCGGGATGTGCCAGAACCAGCCTTTGTCAGGGATGTAGGCCACCATCGTCTGTCCTTCGTCGATGCCCGGCTCACGCATGGAGCCTTTGTAATACGTCCACACCGCCACCTTGTTCAGGTAAGGATCACGAATGCGCCAGCCGCTGCGTGTGGCGGTGAAGGCTTCCTTGCCCGTGCAGTCTAGGGTGATGCGGGCGCGGTATTCAGTCACCTTGCCCGCCTTGTCCACCGCACGCGCTCCCACGACATGACCGTCTTCCTTGATGAGTTCCTGCACGGAAATTTCCTCCAGGACCTCGGCCCCCTTCTCTCGCGCATTGTCCAGCATCATCAGATCGAACTCCGAACGCAGCACCTGCCAGGTTTGCGCCACGCTTTCGCGGTCGTAGCGGTTGTAGAAGTAGAACGGTTGCGAGGCACGCCCATCAGGCTGCACGAAAGCCACGCTGTACTTTTTCACGAAATGGGACCGCTTCATCTTCGGGATCATGCCCAGCCGCTCCAGCGGTCCATAGGTGAATGGAATGAGCGACTCGCCAATGTGGAAGCGGGGGAACTTCTCCCGCTCAAGGATGAGCACCTTGTGCCCGTATTCAGCCAGAATGGCCGCGGCGCTGGAACCCGCAGGTCCGGCACCGATGATAAGCGCGTCGTAGTTCATAGTCTGGTCATGATGACCAACTCTCAGTTAAACATGGCGCCGGTTCAGGGGAAATCTCATTTCGGCATCGTCACCATGCCACGGACGCATACAGCCTTCGGAATCAAGCACCTTGGCTGTCCGACGATTTGGAACAGGCTGGCACCGTGCTGAATGACGAAATCCGAATGACGAATGCGGAATGACGGGCCATTGATCGCGCCCCATTCGCATGTCCGCTCCGCTTCCGATCTTTGAACTCCGCCAGACCTTCACCGCCGCTCTGCTCGATCCGGCGCTGCCGAATCTGCTGATCAAAGCGCCGACGGGATCAGGCAAATCGACGCAGATCCCGCAGTTCGTGCTCGATTCGGGATTTCTGGCCGAAGGCAAGCGCTGCATCGTGCTCCAGCCACGCCGCATCGCCGCCCGCATGCTGGCGCAACGGGTCGCGCGTGAGCGCAATGCACGCCTCGGCGGCGAAGTCGGTTATCAGGTGCGCTTTGACAATGTCACGAGCCGCGAGACGCGGCTTAGCTATGTGACGGAGGGCGTGATGCTGCGGCAGATGCTCGAAGATCCAAACCTCGACCGCGTGGGCTGCATCTGCATCGACGAATTCCATGAGCGGCATCTCGATGGCGATCTGGTGCTGGCCTTTGCGCGGCAGCTTCAGCGCACGCGGCGGCCGGATTTGAAGATCATCGTCATGTCCGCCACGCTGGTGCCGGGTCCGCTCGTCGAGTTTATGCAGCCGTCCAAGCTGCTCGAATCCGAAGGCCGCACGTTTCCAGTCGAGGTGCGCTATCAAGCGGCGGAGAAGCTCAAGACGGGTTTTCCAGAGCCGATCTGGGATCAAGCGGCTCGCGCTTGCGAAGAACTCGCTCTCTCGCCCGGCTTCAGCGGCGACATGCTCGTCTTCATGCCCGGCGGGCACGAAATCCGCAAGACCATTGCCGCCATCCAAGGCCGTGCTTTTGCGCGTGGTCGTCGCGTGGTGCCGCTGCATGGCGAATTGACGCCGCAGGATCAGGACGCCGCCGTCACGCCCGGCGAGCAGCCCAAGATCATCGTCAGCACGAACGTCGCCGAGACTTCGCTCACCATCGAAGGCGTGCGTGCCGTGGTGGATGGCGGATTGGCGCGCACGGCGGCTTATGATGCCCGGCGCGGCATCAACACGCTCACCGTGCAGAAAATCAGCCGCGCTTCGGCGGAACAACGTGCCGGACGTGCCGGACGGCTTGGCCCCGGCATCGCCGTGCGGTTGTGGACGCAGCGCGAGCACCTGCTGCGGCCTGAATGTGAGCTGCCGGAGGTTCAGCGTCTCGATTTGAGTGAGGCGCTGCTCGCACTGCGCGTGTTGTCGCGTGAGCCGTTCGATTGGTTTGAAGCGCCGACACCGGCCTCGATGACGCGGGCGGAAAATCTGCTGCATGATCTAGGCGCACTCGATCACCACGGTCATATCACCGCTCTAGGCCGCCAGATGAGCCGCTTCCCGCTGCATCCGCGTTTTGCGCGCATGCTGCTCGCGGCGGCGCAGTTTGGTTGCCTGCGTGAGGCCACGCTGTGTGCGGCGGCATCGCAGGGGCGTGACATTCTGCTCGTCGGCAAGAACAACGCCTCGCACAAGAACGAAGACCTGTGGGAGCACGGCGACGTGACCGAGTTCCAGGCCATCCTGCGCGCCTTTGCGCGGGCGGAAGGCATGAACTTCGATCCTGATGCCTGCGCGCGTTACGGCATCCATGCGATGGCCTCACGTGAAGCCGCGCGGAGTGCGGATCAATTTCTCCAGCTCGCCAAACGCGCCGGTTTGAGCATCAACGACGAAGTCGCCGATCCCGAAGCGCTCGCGAAGATGCTGCTCGCCGCGTTCAGCGATCACCTCGGCGTCGAAACCAGTACTGGCAGCCGGATCTATCGGCTCGCAGGCGGTTACAGCGGTCATCTGGGCAAAGACGCGCATATCAAGCCGCCTCGTCTCATCGTCGCCTCCGAGATCATCGAGGTGCAGGGCAAGGCGCTGACCGTGCAGCTCAACAACTGCACCCGCATTGAGGAAGACTGGCTGCGCGAGCTGTTCCCTGACGATTTCACCACTGCACAGCGCGCGACTTACGACGCCGTGAACCGCCGCGTGATGAATCTCGAAGAAGTCCGCTTCCGCAGCCTCGTGCTGACCAGCAAGGAACGCGGCGAGCCCGATGAATCCACCGCCGCGAGTCTGCTCGCCGCCGAAGTCATCGCCGGACGACTGCAACTTACGAACTGGAACGAGAAGGTGGAGCAGTGGATCACGCGCGTGAACTGCCTTTCCAAGTGGATGCCTGATCTGGAAATCCCCGCCATCGGCGAGGAGGATCGCCATTTGATCATCGAGCAAGTCTGCACCGGCTGCATCGCCTACCGCCAGCTCAAGGACAAAGACATCTTCCCCGCCCTGCACCAATGGCTCAGCCACTCGCAGCGCGACCTGCTCGACAAATACGCCCCCGAACGCTACGCCCTCAAAAACGGCAAAACCGCCCGCATCGTTTATGACGAAAAGCAGCCCCCCAGCGTCAGCGCCGTGCTGCAGCACATGTACGACGTGAACGAAAACCCCAAAGTCGCCGCCGGTCGCATCAGCGTGACGGTACATTTGCTGTCACCCGCCCAGCGCCCGATTCAGACGACGGGAGACATTGGCAGGTTTTGGCGCGAGGGTTATCCGGGCGTGAAAGCGCAGCTCCGCGGGAGGTATCCGAAGCATGAGTGGCGGTAGGAGGCCCGCGCCGGAAGGCCGGGGGCGGGTGGCGCGAACAGGCAGAGCGATTGGGACGTGGCTGCAAGGAGATTCTAGCGGCCGGCTTGCGTTTTAAGTGCTTCATATTCCACGCTTGGCATTCCAAGCACGATCCGTTACCATCCGTCATCATGGTCACCCAAGAACTCTTTGCTCAAGCCGCCCGCCTTCCTGCCGAGGAGCGACGTTTCCTGGCTGAAATCATCTGGGAGACCGTTGATGCGGATTTGCCGGCGCAGTGGGAAAACGATTCGACCATTGCTGCCGAGGTGGAGCGGCGCTTTGAGGCGTTCAAAGCCGGGCGTGAGCGCGGATTGAGTCACGACGACGTGTTTGCGGCTGCCAAGGCGCTCGTGGCATGAAGGTGGTGTATTCGGAGCACTTCCAAGCGGAGCTGTGCTGCGTCACCGGACGCTACACTGCCGAAAGCAAAGAACTAGGCCGCCGGTTCGTGCAGACCGTGGAAAGCGCCTGCTTGGAAATTGCCGCTGATCCGTTGCGCTGGCGGGTGTTGGAGGGGCGAGTGCGCCGTTGCCTCGTCCACCGCTTCCCCTACATCATCTATTACCTGGTGGAGGACGATCTGCTCTACTTCGGAGCCTTGCTGCACAGCGCCCGCCACCCGGAGACGTATCGCGCCGCGTTTGAGGATTTATGAGCAGCATGAACCGCAACGCGGTTCCGCCATGCAGCCCAGGAGTGGACGCGCAGCGGCCTCTCCTGGGAAACATGCCTCCCACCCTCAATGCTCCCGGACCGCAACGCGGTCCCGTCACAGGGCAGCAACGAGTGTCAGGGGTACGCTCGGGTGACGGAACCGCGTTGCGGTTCATGATCCGGCATGGGGTTCGGGGACACGGTTCCCAGGGGAGCGCTCTCCCGCTGCGCGGGATCGGCACCCCTGGGCTGCATGACGCAAGTCCGTCGGACTTGGGATTCCCCCGAGGCCGGAACGAGCGCACCGGGAGGTCGGGAGCGGGTGGCGCGAACAGGCGGAGCGATTGGGACGTGGCTGAGAGGAGATGGCCGGGCGCTTGTCAACGGGTTGCACCCTCACGACGCCTCTGCTTTGTAATGGTTAGCTGTGGGCCACCGGCTGCTTTGGTATCCAGTAGCAGGTGTTTGTGGCAGTCTACGCGCACCTGGCTGGATTGGATTAAAAACAACTTTCGGCTCTAGGAGTAACTCAATTAGTGGCTCTGTAATCGGGGAGCCTAGGGACCGCCTAATATTCCAAAGAACATTCCCAAATGGTTTCATCAGATTTAGCCATTGAGCTACATCTTCAATGCTAAAACAGAAACAAGGTGGATCAAAGTGTTGAAGGTGATTTCGCAATTCACGGAAGGTGTCAAATGCCGCTTTTTCGTGAGGACTCAAATCCAAAGGGCGACCAGTAATCTTGAAAATCCATCCCAGCTTATCCATTAATCGTTGCCCATGCCTTGAGCCAAGTCGGTCCACATCGAATTTCCAACCTGGTAGAGGATCGTATTCAGCTTTTAGATAGGTTTGATGTAGCGTCGCGTCGAGCAGTGATACTGCCTCGGAAACATAAGTGCGGAATTCATGAATCCATTCTGGAGTTTGAAAGCTGTCACTGTTCTCTACAAGCCAACGGCGAGCTCTAAGCACACGCTGTTGAAGAATTAATTGAAAAGACGTGTAAAGAGCTCCCTCTCTGTCGATTGCGGGAACAATGGGAAACTTAGCTCCCAGATTGAGCGGAGACTTCATCGTTAGAGCCTCTCCTTTTGCATCAGCAAAGTGAAAATTGGGCGCAATTGAAACCGAAGAATCTAGCCACGGACAAAGTAATGGGCGCAGATTCCAAGCGTTGCAGTCAAAACGGCCATGAGCGCCGAGGTACTCTTCGATTTTTTTCAGAGTGACTGGGAGTGATGTGAAATCGGTGCGCTTAGAATCATTCCCACGCCACCAACTGTGAGTCATTGCTGGTTGTTTGAGCCACTTCTTCCTGGAAAGAGCTTTGTTGAACTCAAAGTTGAGAATTGCAACAGCACACTCTCTGAGAGTCGGAGAATTGAGGTCTCGTGCAGATAACATCAAGAATTTGTGTTTTCCGCTCATGGTTTGTGCGCCGTTGCATGTTTGTCACTTCTGTCATCATCCCACCGCCTCGACACACCGTCCGCAGAGCGTTGGATGCGCGTCATGCGTTCCGATATCCGACAGATGCTTCCAGCAGCGGGCGCATTTGTGATGGCTGGATTCCGTCACGGCGGCGGTGAGGTCGGTGCCGCGGGTGATTTGGAGGTCGCTGAGGATGAGGAATTCGTGGAGGGTGGCGGGATCGCTGAAGACGGAGTGGGTGAAGCCCTCGGCAGGAAGCGTCAAAGCAACGGTGGTTTCCAAGTTGGAGCCGATCTTCTTTTTCTGACGGGCTTTTGCCTTCACCACGCCGCCGACCTTGACCTGATCCTCGTGGATGACATCGCGATAGGCTTCGGCATAGCCCTGCTTGTTGTTCATGTCCCAGCCGAGGGCTTCGAACAAGGGGTCGATGTAGTCGGTGCGGAGCTGCTTTTCGTGGTAGCTGCCGGACTTGTAGGCGTCGATGTGCTCCCCGAAACGGGCGACAAGGTCGAGGATGGCGGCGGGAGCTGGCATGGCGCGGCTGATGTAAGCGGCTGGCGGCGGAACTGGCAAGGAGTAGTGACAAATCCGGGTGGCCAAGAGACAGAACCCGAAGCTGGGCCACCTGCGGCAAGCCCTGTGAGCTTCATGCCGAATTCCGGCGTTGCGGGCCTGAAGGTGAGGTGCCGGAATTGGGATTGGGAATCGGCGGACAGCAAGATCGGGAGCCTCAGTTCGGAATCCGAACTGGCGGGTGCCATGCTCCGTCCTCTCAATTCTGATTCCGAAATGGTGACTCCCAAGCTCGGTGGTGTCAGTTCGGATTGCGAATTGCCATGTCCGAACCTCCGAGGTGCCGTTTCGGAATCCGAATTGGCGTCTCCCACCTTCGGACCTCTCAATCCTGATTCCGAACTGGCGTGGGGGAGGCTCCGAGGTCTCAGTTCGGAATCCGAACTGACGTGCCGGAGCCTCCGGGGTGCCAATTCGGATTCCGAATTCACGAAGGGGAGCGAGGTTGGGCTTTGAAGATGA